>JAUUZB010000969.1 GCA_030590185.1 Deltaproteobacteria bacterium | reverse complement strand
CCCGGTGCACGTCACCACCGGTGACTTCGACGGGAACGGGATCACCGACCTGGCGGTCGCGGACCAACACTACAACAACAGGGAATACGACTACGTCTCCATCCTGCTCGGTATCGGCGACGGCTCCTTCGATTGCCCGGACGATAGCGGCTACGGCTTCTGTGGCTGGCATTACGTGACGGGCAAAGACCCGACATCGGTCATCGCGGGCGATTTCAACGGCAACGGCATCACCGACTTGGTGGTCGCAAACGGGACAAGCAAGGACGTCTCCATCCTGTATGGCGCCGGTGATGGCAGCTTTGGTTGTCAGGACGCCGACACTGTTGCCTACGACGGAGTCGCCTGCGGCTGGAGCTTTCCCCTGCGCAGCTCTCCGGGAGGGATCACCAGCGGCGACCTCAACCGCGACGGAGCGCCGGACCTCGTGGTCATCAACGACGACGTCATTTTCGCCGGTGAGCTCACCGATAACTTCGGTGATGTCTCCATCCACCTCGGTCAACATGGAGGCCTACAGGCGTGGACGAGACCGCTCGTGCAAGACGAAGGTCTGCCGGTCCCAGGAGGCGCCTCGGCCTACGGCTTCGATCCGAGTCGGGCAACAGAGGATCCGGACCGGTTCGGTGAGCCGAAGGTCCCGCACACGATCAACATTCACATCGAGCGCAACGCGATCCTCGAGTTGCCAGGCGCCGCTCCGGCCACCCACTCCTACCGGATACGCGGCGACGTCCGCCTGGCCCGTGCATACGATCCTCAGCTCGACACCAACCGCCTGCGCGTCGCGCGTCGATACGGCGACTACGTCGACCCGAGCTCTTTTTCCCGCAATGACCACGTCGGACTCGATCTCGCACAGGGGCGCGGCGTGATCTTCTCCCTCCCGATCCTCCCGGGCCGCACAGACGCCGAGGTCGCGTCCGGTGTCCTCGTTCGCCGGAGAGGGACCGATTGGGTGCGCGCCGATGTCGACAGCGACAGCGATGGCACTCCGGATTACGCCTGCACCGCCCAGATCCTCACCGATTACCTCAATGAACTCCCCACTGAGCTGCCGGCCGAGTTGGCTGACGAATTCATCGCCAACTTCCCAAATGCCTTTCCGCCCGAAGGCTCGAGCTGCTTTCTGCTCCCCCAGTGCGATCCGTATGCCGCCCAGCCCGGCGCCGGCTCGTTTCTGCCAATGATTCCCTCCTGTGAATGGGACGACAACAGCCAGTCAAACCTCATCCGGTATCGCACCATCGTCAAAGACATCCCGCGGCTCGAAGAGCTTCCCCCCGATGACGACGGCGACTTTGACACCGGTACCACAACCGGCCCGCGCTACATCATCGACACCAGCGATCCGAACGACCGGCACATCCGGGTGCTCACCGACCGGCTCGGTATTTTTCGGGCTTGGCTCGGCAGCTGAGATCGCCGATGCGGAGATCCTCCCCTCGGCTAACCGACCTCGATCTGAGGCTTGTCGGTCTCTTGCGGTCGACAACGCCAACGCCAAACCCAAGCGAAACCACGCGCCCTCGAAACCAACTTTTTGTGATGTTGATGCCTGGGTGCGCGGCGTCACCAAGATAGCCAACGCCATTGGGTATCCTCGCTGCGCACGCCGGCGCTGGCAGCGAGATAGTCCCGCAGGGCCTCATAGGCACCCAGGTCACCCCGGTCGGCGATGGCTTGGAAAAGGGTGCGCTCGCTGCCGTCCGCGAAGCGGACCCGGAGGCCGGTGACCTTGGCGCCGCGGGAGGGCACCCAGAAGACCATGAGCGCCTCGACCTGCTCGAGGGGCAAGCGGGCCCGATCGGTCGACAGGCCAAAGAGTCGCGTGCGACAGTGCTCCAACCGTCCGCCAGCGGGCTCAAAGGTCACCTCGTCCTGCACCCACCACCGGCCCCAGACGAACCACAGGCCGAGCAGGGCCGCGGCGAGCATCGGTGGGATCACCAGGAGCTTGTGCTTGGCGGCAAAAGAACGCGAGCCCAGGAGTCCGATGGTGATGACGAGCATGAAGATCAGCACGGCGGTGCCGGCGAGGCCGTAGACGGTCCCCTCAGTGGTGAGGTGCGTCTCGACCTGGATCGCTCCGCTGTCACGACGTTCGACGGTCACCCCTTCGAACTCCATGCGCCCGTCCCGCGCGAGCGCCGCGACCGAGGGTTCCCGATGCGAGCTCAGACCAAAGACGACCAAGCCGATGACCATCAGGATCACGCCGGTGAGGATCAGAACCGGCAGGAGTTCTTTGAGACGGGAAGCCACGTGCGGACCACCATAACTGATCCCGGTCGGATCCCTCGAGGCTTCGAGTTCGTCCCGCTTCGGTGATGTCGACGAGCTCGCCGACGACCGCCTAGGGCCAGCCTGCTGCGAATTGGGACTGGCTCCCAGCGCCTGCTAACATCCACCAGGGACATCGTGGGAACCAGTCCACAACTGCGGCGGAGCCGGCAATGATCGGCGGACTAGCGCTCTTGGCGCTCCTGCCCCAGTTCGGCTCGCCCGCGCCGACGCCGCTCGCCACTGCCGAGGCCGAGCTGTTCACGGGTTCGGCCGAGGAGCGCCTCCGCAAGGAAGCCTGCGAGGAGGACGAGCGCCGGGTGATGCGCCACTGCCGCGATCAGGTCTCCTACGTGTTCAGCAACGAGATGGCCCACCACGCCTTCCGATCACACATCGAGGGGATCGGTGGCGGCTACGTCGGGGTGGGCGCGGACCAAGGGCTCACCTTCATCGCCTGGGCACGGTCGGAGCTCGGATGGCTGATGGACTATGACCTGGAGGTCGTACGCCTCAACCGCGTGCACCGGGCATTCGTGCTCGCCAGTGATACGCCGGAGGCCTTCCGTGCCCTGTGGTTTGCCAAGAACCACCGGGCCGCCAAGAAGGCCTTGCGCGCCGCCTTCACCAACCGCGCCCGCGCCAAGATCCACATCGAGGTGTACGAGCGCCACCAGAAGGCGGTCGCCGGCCACCTGAGGCGTCGGCGGCGGATGGGCGAAGAGCAGCCGGGCCACTGGTTAGACCGCCAGGAGACCTTCGCCTACGTACGGGAGATGTTCGAGGCCGGTCGGAT
>JAUUZB010001135.1 GCA_030590185.1 Deltaproteobacteria bacterium | reverse complement strand
CTCGATGCCTATGGCAAGCGCGCCAAGCCCCATCACGTAACCAACGCCATCGAGGTCAGCCGCGGGGCCGGCCTCAAGGTCGGCGGGCTCTTCATCATCGGCGCACCGGGTGAGACCGAGAAGAGCCTGCAAAATCTGGTCGACTTCTGTGTCGAGTTCAAAGAAGTGACCCGCGTCAAATACCTGTCGTTGCTGCCGGGCACCCCCAACTACCACCACGCTGTGGCCGAAGGCATCATCGCCGATGAGCTCGAGCACCTCGCCTTCCTGGCCCGGGAGCGCTCGGTCGCAGAGGATGAGATCATTAATATTTCAGGCGTACCGGACGAGTGCCTGCGCGAGACCTACCGCGCGGTGAACCGCCAAATCGAGGTGCGGCCCTACGAGTATTGGAACGCGGCGAACCGCTACCTCCAGAGCCCCGCCAGCTTCGCGCGCCGCACCCTACCCGACGGCGGCTCACCGCCCCCGGGCGCCGTCTAGCACGACGCCATGACGAACGATCCGATCTTCATCATCGGGACCGAGCGTTCCGGTTCCAACCTCCTGCGCCTGTTGCTCAACAGCCACCCGCGGATTGTGGTGCCCCACCCGCCGCACGTGATGCGCTATTT
This sequence comes from Deltaproteobacteria bacterium, assembly GCA_030590185.1. Next base: position 2,001 of record JAUUZB010001135.1, on the reverse strand, counting down.
TGCACCACTCGAGGCTCAATACGGCGACCTGCGGAAGGTCGCGAACCGCCGGCGCCTGGCCGCGGATGTGCGCCGGTTGGTGCGGGTCCACATCTATCCTTGGGAGACGGTGATCGACCTCGACAGCCTGGTGGCCGACGCAGACCCACCGGACCTCTTCGGGATCTTCGTCGCTCTCTACGAGCAGGCCCGGCGGGCGAGCGGCAAGCCGCGTTGGGGCTGCAAGAGCACCTTCATGATCGACCACGTCGACCGGGTAGGTGCGCACTTCCCAGAGGCGCGTCTGCTCTATCTGGTGCGCGACCCGCGGGACGTGGCGGTCTCTTCAAAGGGGGCTGTCTTCAATCCCTACCATCCCTTCTTCACCGCCGAGCTCTGGCGGCGACAACAGGAGACCGGCCTGGCGTTGCGGGAGCGGCTCGATGGGCGCCAGCTCCTGCTGGTTACGTACGAGCGGCTGGTGGCAGATCCAACCGCGAGCCTCAAAAGGATCTGCGCCTTCCTCGATGAGCCCTTCGATCCCGCGATGTTGCGTTTCTTCACCACCAGCGAGGCCAAGAAGAGTGGCCGCCTCTCGACCTCCTGGGCGAACACCGACCGGCCGGTGCTCACCAACCGCATCGGGACCTACCGGCGCGGCTTGTCCGAGCACGAGCTGCGCCTGGTCGAGGCGATCTGCCACGCGCCGATGCGTGCCCTCGGCTATCAACCGGAGCACGACGAGGAAGCGCTGGCTGCCACCGACCTGACGGCCCGTCGCTACCAGTATCAACTCACCGACCATCTCCTGGAGTTCAAGGCAGAGCTCGGTTCTTTGCGCCGCGATCGCAATCACTGGCGGCGCTGGGCCCGCGAAGGGCTCATGCTCGGGCTCCGGCTGCGACGATCGCTGGCCGCAGAGCGCCGGTGGCGGCTCGGTCAGGCCGAACGCCATGGATGACCGGGGCAGCGAGGCGAAGAGGCGCCAGCGCCTCCGCGACGAGCTAGCGGCCCTCCGGAGCGAGCGTTCCTTCGCCGAGCCGGTCAGCCTGATCGACAACGTTCGCCGCGTGGTGGTGGTCGCCTCCAGCTCGCGGGGTGGCTCGAGCATGTTTGCCGAGATCCTGCGCCAGAGCCGGCAGCTGTTGCACTTCCGCGCCGAGATCAACCCGTTCCTGTGGCTCAACGATCTGAGCTTTCCGAGCAGCGGCACCGATAGCGATCAGCTCGCCCCCGAACAGCTCGCTGATCCCAGCGTCAAGCAATCGCTCGGTGACTGCCTGGCCCGCGACTGCGGCCAGCCAACGGCCAGGCTCGATACGGACGCCGCCATCGACCGCTTCGCCATGGACCTGGCGGTGCGCCTCACGGTCCAATGGCCGTACCTCTCATTTTCCTTTCGGCCGGTCCGCCAGTGGTTGCTCGACAGTCTGTCGCGGCTGCAGGCCGAGTACGGCTGGGCGCCCGGCCGGTTCGAGGACGCGCAGCAATTCCACGCCGTGTTCCTGTGCCGGGCCCGGCAGGCCTTTCCAGAGATCAACCCTCACTTCTACGACCTCAACCCGGAGCTCATCCAACACACCTGCCCCGAGGCGAGGATCCCGGCGGGCCCCCCCTCCGACCTGATCGTCGAGGAGCCGCCCTTCATCCTCAGCACGCCCTGGGAGGCACCGAGTCGCGAGGCCCTCGAGCGGCTGCCGCTGGTGATCAAGACCCCGAGCAACGCCTATCGCCTCGCCGCCATCGCCGCCCTGTTCGCCAAGGCCGAGATACGGATCCTCCACCTGACCCGCAACGCCGCCGCCGGGATCAACGGCCTCTACGACGGCTGGCGATACCACGGCTTCTTCTCCCACGCGGTGCCGGCGCAACTCGCTATCGCCGGCTATACTGATCAGGCCGGCGAGTCGGGCGAGAGATGGTGGAAGTACGATCTCCCGCCCGGCTGGCGGCGGTTCACGAGCGCGCCACTCGAGGAGGTCTGCGCTTTTCAATGGCACAGCAGCCACCGCGCCATCCTGG
>JAUUZB010000900.1 GCA_030590185.1 Deltaproteobacteria bacterium | reverse complement strand
GGCGCCCCAATAGTAATAGGGGTCGGTCGCAATGTCCGAGCATATCGGGATGAAGGCGGACACCAGCTCGCGGTTACGGATCACCAGGGGCCAGCCGCGGATCCCGCCGCCGCTCAGACCGGTGACCGACACGCGGTCCGCGTCGACCTGATAGTCGCGCAGCAGGTGGTGGAACTGTTCTTCCATGTTGTCGATGTTGAACCAGCAATTGCCCGAGGTCACGTCGTAGCCCCGACAGTGGGGCGCGATGACGATGGCGCCGAAGTTGTCACGGAAGGTCGCGTCGGTGGCGATGCGGCGCGGCAGTCCCTCCGGGTTGGCCTGCACCGCGGTGTAGGTGCCGTTGAGGATCATGCCGCCGATGCCGTGGTAGGCAAAGACCACCGGCCAGGTGGCGTCCCGGTCGTCGTTGTAGCCGACCGGAAGGAATTGCGAGAAGGCGTAGCGGGGGTGGTGCCCCGGGAGTTGTTGCCCGGCCGGGCAGGTCATCGCGCCGGTGGGGCGAGGCACCGGGCCAGTTCCCCAGACCTCGAGATCCCTGGCCAGACAACGCGCCAGGTCAGCGCACACGAAGCGCACCCGGGTCGTCACTACCGGTGGTGCCAAGGGGAAGGAGAGCGTGACGTTGGTCGATGGGTTGCCGGTGACGCTGGCGCCCGGCAGGGTTTGCCAGCAACCATCCCAGTACTGCACCGTGAAGTCGGCCTTGGCGCCGCTGGTGCCGTTTGCCCCGAGGTGCAGCACCACGTCGCGGACCTCGTACCAGTCACCGAGCTCTACCTCGACGTAGGATCCGGGTCGGCCCGGGTAGGCTCCCTCCCAGTAGGTGGTGAGGTCGCCGTCGGTGATGTGGTTGTGGTGATTCAGCGGATCGTCGTTCCAGACCGACGTGGCGAAGGTCGGTTTGCCCAGGGCGAGGTCGACGGGGCCGGAGCTGTCACCGGGAGGTGCATCGTCACCGGCCGTCGCCGTGTCGCCTGGTGGTGCATCGTCGCCGGCCGTTGCCGTGTCGCCTGGTGGTGCATCGTCGCCGGCCGTTGCCGTGTCGCCTGGTGGCGTTGCGTCGCCTGGTGGTGTCGCATCACCGGACTCGGCGGCATCTCCAATTCGTCCGCCATCCGCTCCGACCTCACTCGAATCCCCCACCTCGTCCCCGACCCCGGAGGATACGGTCGGTTGGGAGCACGCGCCGGCGAGCAGCAACGCCACACAAGACGGTCGCATCACCATCCGGACATTATAGAGGCAAAGGCGTCCGGACGGCGATCGAAATGACCGCTGGCCTCGCGACGGACAACGTTCGGATGAGTCAGCTCACACCCCGGCAGATCGTTTCTCGTATTTTGCCGAGCGCCCCCCCCTTGCGCCTCGAGCGGAGATGCTTATCACGACCGATCTGGGGGGGAAAACCAGGAGATGCTCGTGCTGCGCTTTATCGGCCTTTCGGTGTGTTTCTGCGTCTTCTCTTGCGCGTCGGGCTCTGACGACGACGATGGATTCGATCTCTCGTCGCTCACCGCGCAGGAAATGAATGAGAATATGGATATCCCGAACGCCACCACCGTGACCGGAGATCTGCCGGCCGGTGACGATACCGGGGTCGAGCCCCAGGTGACGAGCATCATCCTCCCCGATCCGATCGAGTTCGGCGAGCAGTTTCAACTCGAGGTGAACTTTGAGACCGGGAGCGACGCGCTCTCCAAAATCTTCATCCAGGTCTCGGGTGCCGATGGATATTTCGAGCTAGCGATCAGCGCGGTGCCCAACACCGCCGCCTTGGTCTCCTTCCCTTGCACCATCAACGCTCCGAGCTCTGCGTTGACCCGCGCTTTTGATTTGGTCGTCCAACTCGAAGGTGAGAGCGGCGCCGCCGGTGTCGCGTCGGTCACTTCCTTGAACATCACCGACGAGGATGCCGGCACGGGCGGCAGCGGTGGCGTCGGTGGTACCGGTGGCGTCGGTGGCACCGGTGGTATCGGCGGTGCGGGCGGCAGCGGTGGAGTCGGCGGTGCGGGCGGCACCGGTGGAGTCGGCGGCACGGGTGGCACCGCCCCGTCCTGTAGCGGGCCCGCGATCGATGCGCCTTCCGGGACCACCGACGCCACCGGAACCATGGCCGCTGATCCGGACTGGGTCGGGGTCGACGTCGCCGCGAGCTTCACGGAAGGATACGGCGAGGGAAGTTACGCCAGCCAGCTGTCGTTCGCGTTTTATACGACGTCAACCAACGGCTGCGCGCTCCAGCAGGACGGTTGGATCGTACCGAACGAAGTGATCTACTTCTTGTCGGTGGGGCAATTCTCAGAAACGGCCATGCCGCCGCTCCCGAGCCCGGGCACCTATGCCTACAGCCCCTATGACACCAGGCCCACCGACGAGCCCTATTTGAGTGGTGGTGGTGTCGGACGCGGCTACGACCCTGGGGATGGCACGTGCAACTGGGGGAGCGCCATGGCGCCGCCGGAAGTACCCACCGGCTCCATCACCCTCACCGCGGTGAGCGCCACCGAAGCGGCGGGGTCCTTCACCTTCACCGACGGATACGGTTTGACCGCCTCGGGCAGCTTCACCGCCCCCCTGTGCGACAAACCCTACGCCGAGTGTTGCTACTACCCATAGGCGCGGTGATCGCCCACGGGGGCGATTGGCCCCCGTGACTCCAACCCCATGGACCCATCATGACCAGGATCGTCGTTGCGGCGCTGCTCGCGGTTTGTACGGGGAGCAGCGCACGCGCCGCCGACCGGGTCATCGTCTATCCGATCCGCACCGCAGACCATGACGCGGACCTCTCCGACACCCTGTCGGACATCGTCGCCGGGCAGATCGCCGCCGCCAGCTCCCACGAAGTCCTGACCATCGAAGACATCCGCAACCTCGTCGAGCACCTCGCCCTGCACGCCGCGGTCAGCTACGGCCTGCGGTTCTTCGACACCGAATCGCGAACCGTCGCGGTGAGCGCCGCCGATCCCTACGATGGTGACGCGACAGTCGTTTTCACCGACATCTACGCTCTGCCGCCCGTCGAGCACAGCCTCGCTGCCTATCTCGGCCTACTCATGTACCTTTGAGCTAGCCGAATGGCCAAGGCGGCCCTCGGGCGGTCCGACGAACGGACGGTTGTTGACGAGGAAACCTGACCAGCGCCCCGACTCAAGTCGGCCCGACGTAACAAACCCCGTCGAAGCAGAAGAAGGGCGCGCAGCAGTCGGCCGAGGTTTC
>JAUUZB010001117.1 GCA_030590185.1 Deltaproteobacteria bacterium | reverse complement strand
TTGTTGGAAAACAACAGTAGTTGGCTCGAGAATTGCATCACGGAGCCTGAGGCGTAGACCTTGGAGTACCGAAAGTGACAGCCGGACGCATCGTATCTTGGATCAAGGCCCACGGTTGGGCCGCCAACCTGCTCTTTATCCTGATCGGCTCCTACTTCGTGGCCGGGGCGGCGAACAGTGTGGTGGCGCGCTCTATCCGGGTCATGCCGTCGGTGGAGAATGAGGCCAAGTCGCAGCGGGCTTCCTCCCGCCGGGCGAACACGGGGAGCAAGGTCGAGTACGGGGCGATGGCGGCGCGCAACCTGTTCGGGGCCCTGCGCGAGAACATCACGCCGGTGGAGGAGCGGCCACCCGAGGGCGACGATCTGCTGATGGGGACCGATTACGATCCGAACGATCTGCGCGACTGCACCCTGTCGACGAGCCTGCGCGCCACCCTGGTGGCCGATGGGCTGCCGGAGTGGTCCCTGGCGGTGGTCTACAACAACTCCAAGCGCGAGGCGGAGGTCTATTCGATCAACGACGGCTCGAACCAGATCCTCGACGACGCCACCCTCGTCGAGGTACGCGACCGGCAGATCGTGGTGCGCCGCCGTGACCATTTCGAGCTCTGCCTGGCCGAGGGCGAGGGCGGCAAACCCTCCAAGGCGAAGTCGCCGACCACCGTCCGACCGAGCCGGAATTCGGGGGGCAGCAAGGTCGACGCCAGCGAGCACATCCGCAAGACCGGCGGCACCGAATGGGAGATCGACCGCGAGTATCTCGACTCAGAGGTGCTCGGGAACCTGAGCAAGGTCGCCACCCAGGCCCGCATCGTGCCGAGCTTCAAGAACGGCAAGCCGAACGGCTTCAAGCTCTTCTCGATCAAGCCGAAGAGCCTCTACTCCCAGATCGGGCTACAGAACGGCGACGTGATCCAGAAGATCAACGGCTACGAGATGAACAGCCCGGACAAGGCCCTCGAGATCTACCAGAAGCTCAAGGATGCGGGCTCGGTCTCGGTGGAGCTGACCCGGCGCGGACAGAACGTCAGCCACAGCTACGCCATCCGCTAGCACCCCGCGAACCCGATCATGATCAAGAAGCTCGTCAGACCGGCCGGTCAGCTCATCCTCGCGGCGGCGATCGGCGGCGCGGTGCCGAGCATCGACGCCGAAGCGCTGCTGAGCGCTGTGCGCCCCGGGGCGCCAACTGGATCTCAGCCCTCCTCGACCGACCGGGCCGACCGGATTGAGCTGCAGGTGCTGGCCGGGCCCCAAACCCTGCGGGGTGGTTATCGCCTCTCGGTTGTCGAGATCCCGGCGCCGCCCGCGGACGTCATCGCCGATAGCGCCGGCCCGCGTCCCTGGCGACGGGGCTGTCCGGTGGAGTTGCGCGCCGTGGTAGCCGGCGCCGACGGCGGCTTCGCGGTGGTCGCCGTGCCGGGTGCCGACGATTCGATCCTGGTGGGACTCGGCGAGGAATTCGCCACCCCCCGCGGCCGTGCCCGGGTCGAGGCCATCCAATCGCGGTGGCTGACGCTCGAGCTCGGTGGCGCCACCGTCGAGTGTGAGGTAGGGGCGTCGTCCCGCGCTCGACGCTCCTCCCCGATGGAAACCAAAATGGAGCGGCACGAGGTGCCGCCCCTCTAGCAGAAACAGCTTTTGAGGATAGGTCTTAGAGATGATTGCCGTATATCCCCTCGTCGCCGGTCTCCTCGGCACGTTCCCCAGCACGGCCAGTTCCCCCGCCGCGGCCCTGGCGCCGTTGGTGCTCGCCCAGGCGCGCGGTGGTGACGATTCGGGCTTGCCCGATATCGACTACGAGGCCCTGGCCAAGAAGAACATCGCGATCAGCTTCGACTTCTCCAAGGCCGAGATCTCCGACATCGTCAAGGTGATCGCCAAGATCAAGAAGACGAACTTCATCATCCCGGAGAGCCTCAAGTCGAAGCGGATCTCGATCTTGACCCCGCGCAAGATCAAGATCTCCGAGGCCTGGCAGGTCTTCCTCTCCGCCCTCGCCGCCAACGACATCACCCTGGTGCGGGTCGGCAAGTTCTACAAGCTGCGGACCTCCAAGGAGGCGATCAAGGACGTCATCCCGACCTGCATCGGCCCGGATGACCAATGCCCTCAGTATTCGGAGCAGATGATCACGGTGTTGATCCAGCTCCAGCACATCGACGCCAACCAGATCAATCCGGTGATCAAGAACCTCCTCGGCAAGGGCTCCGAGGTGACGGTCTTTCAGCCCACCAACGTGTTGATCATCAGCGAGTACGCCACCAACCTCTCGCGGGTACGGCGCGTCATCGAGGCGCTCGATCAGCCCGGCTTCGACGACGAGCTCCAAATCGTTCAGATCGAGCACGCCACCGCCTCGGAGGTCGCCTCGAAGCTCACCGAGGTGTTCGACGTGGCTGGCCGTGGTGCCCCGACCCGGGGTGCACCGGGCAAGCAGCCGCCGCGACGGCCGGGGGACAAGAACCGAGCCGCCGCCAAGGCCAAGGGCGATAGCGGCTCGGAGGAGGTGCAGATCTCCAAGATCGTGGCCGACGACCGCACCAACATTCTGATCATCAAGGCCAATCGTCGCAGTTTCGAAGGCATCAAGAACTTGATCGCCAAGCTCGACATTCCGGTCGAGGATCCGGGCAACATCCACG
>JAUUZB010000250.1 GCA_030590185.1 Deltaproteobacteria bacterium | reverse complement strand
GGAGTTTCTCGAGACTTGAGCGAGAGCCACGGCGTGACCGGGGTGGGCAGCGTAACCTTCGTGGGCACCGGGCCGGCGGCGGATCCAGAGCTCGGGAACACCAGCCTGCTCCTGCGCGGTAGCCGCACCCTGCTGCTCGACTGCGGCTACAGCGTGCCCCGGGCCCTGTGGCGGATCAGTCGCGATCCGGACTTGCTCGACGGGATCGTCATCAGTCACCGGCATGGAGATCACAGTTTTGGGTTGCCGGGGTTATTGCTTTGGCTGCGCGAGTCGGGACGACGGCGGCCGATCACCGTGTTTGGTGGGCCGGGGGTGGGGGCGTGGTTGGAGCGGCTCACTGATCTGGCCTACTCGGGTTTTCTCGGGCGCCCCGATGAGCCGGTGATCGAAGCCCGTGTCCTCGAGCCGGGGCGGGTGATCAGCTTTGGAGGAGTGGAGCTGAGCTGCGCCTGGAGCGACCACAAGGAGCCGAATCTGGCGGTGCGGGTCGCCGAGGGGGACCGGGCGATCTGTTTTAGCGGCGACGGTGGGCCAACGCCGGAGACGACGCGGCTGTACCAGGACGCGACGTTGCTCGTGCACGAATGTTTTGCGGCGAGCGCGGGGACCGCTGGGCATGCTCATCTCGGGCAGGTTCTGGCGTTGGCCCGCGGGGCCTCGGTCGGACGCCTCGCGTTGGTGCATCTCGGTGGGGATGACCGCGAGCGGATCGGCGCTGACCTGCACGGGCAGCGGGGTGAGGTCGATGTGTGGATCCCGGCGGTGGGGGAGGTCGTTGATTACCCATTCTCGAGTAGGTGATCCGATCTATTATACACCGGGGCAAGAAGGCGTATGATGGATGGATGAACGGGACAGTCGGAGATCGGGGATACTCGACCGTCAGCCTGAAGTACGTCCTGATCCTAGCGGTGATCGGCGCGGCGCTCGTCCTGGAGCTGACCGGCGGTGACGACGATCCCACCGTCGATATGGCAGAGACCGTCCGGGATGACGGCGCCGACGGGACGCAGGCGGATGAACGTCCCGTGCTGCGCGTCGCCGTCGGTGCGATGATCTCGCCAGAAATCACGCGCGACTACTATGAGAAACTGATCGAGCTGCTGGCCGGCAAGCTCGGCCACCGGGCCATCTTCTCCCAACGACGCACCTATTCGGAGGTCAATGCCTTGGTCGCCAACAAGGAGGTGGACGTCGCTTTTGTTTGCTCCGGGCCGTACACGAGGGGACGCGAGGAGTTCGGCATGGAGTTGCTGGTTGTGCCGGTCGCCCATGGCGAGACGGTCTACTACTCCTACATCCTGGCCCACCGGGACAGCGTTGTACGATCATTTGACGATCTGCGCGGTAGGCGTTTCGCGTTCACCGACCCGGACTCCAACAGCGGCTGTTTGGTGCCGACCTACATGCTCGCCAGGCGAGGCGAGACCCCGGATTCGTTCTTCGGCGACACTTTTTTTTCCAACAGCCACGACAACTCGATCAACGCCGTGGCCAAGGGCATGGCCGATGGTGCGGCGGTCGACTCGCTCATCTGGGATTTCATGAACGTGGTCGATCCCTCGGTGACCGGGCTCACCCGCATCGTCGAACGCTCACCGCCCTACGGCATCCCGCCCGTTGTCGTGCACCCAGATCTGCCGGCTGAGCTCAAGGAGCAGCTGCGCCAGGCATTCCTCTCGCTGCACGAGGACGAGGCGGCGCGCGGGTTCTTCACGCGTCTGCAAATCGACCGTTTCGTGGAGGGTGACGACGCCGCATACCAAAGCGTCCGTGAGATGCGCCGCTGGGTGGAGCAAGACAACGAGGGCGGGCAATGAGCCTGAGAGCGAAGGTCTTCATCCGGAGTGCAGTGCTCAGTGCATTCCTGATCGGCGTGATCGTGGCCACCCACCTGGCCTACGTGCGGGACTTCAGCGACCGGCAGCTCGATCAGCGCTACACCAAGGAGACCATCATCCAGGCCGCGAGGGCGGAGCGCTTGGTGCTCTGGGATGACCGTGTGGCCCTCACGGGGCTGCTCGAATCGATGCTCGATACCGACGACCACCTGGCATACGCCTTCATCGAGCGAGACGGTCGGCCCTACGCGCATACGTTCACGGATGGCGTTCCGCGCCTGCTCCTCGGGCGCCCCGTCTCGCCCACGCCCCAACATTGGCATTTCTCCGACGAGGCCGGCGAGCGCTTCCACGACGTTTCGGTGCGCGTCGGTGACACGAACGCGGTGCTCCACGTCGGCCTTTCCAGGGAGAAGGGGTTTGGCGATGTCGTTCCCTTGCTGACGCGGATCGCCGCGGTGGGCGGTGTCACGCTGCTCGCGGCGGTCGTCCTGTCGATGCTCCTCGCCCGTTGGACGACCCGTGAGGTTCGCAGCGCCACGGTTGCGCTGCGCGACACGTTGGCCTTCATGCAGACGATCATCGACGGAGTGCCCGAGGCGCTGATGGTGATCAATCGCGACTGCACCATCGCCCTGGCGAACCGGACGGTCCGGGAGATGACGGGGGGCAAGGACCCGGTCGCTGGGCGCCTGAAGTGTCACCAGGTCTCGCATCAATCCGCGACGCCATGCGCGGCCACCGAACACCCCTGCCCGTTGGGGCTGGTCATTGCGACCAAGGCCACTGCGACGGTCGAGCACCTCCACCGTGACGCCGAGGGGAATGATCTCCTAGTCGAGGTCATCGCCGCGCCAATTTTCGACGAGAAGGGCGAGGTCGTCCAGATCATCGAATTGGCCCGCGACCTCACCGAGCGCATTCGGGCGGAGGAGGGGAGGCGAGAGCTCGAAGCGCAGTTCCAACAGGCCCAGAAGCTCGAGAGCCTCGGCGTCCTCGCCAGTGGCCTCGCCCACGATTTCAACAACCTGCTCGTCGGGATCTACGGCAACATGGATCTCGCCCTGATGGATCTGGAGGAGCGCTCCCCGGTCCGCATCTACATCACCGACGCCAAGACGGCAGCTCGACGGGCGGCCGACCTGATCGGGGAGATGCTCGCTTACGCAGGGAAGGGGAAGACGAGGAGCGAGGAGGTCGACCTGCACGAGCTCCTCCAGGAGATGGCGGGTCTGCTCAGGGCATCGATCTCCAGGAAGACGACGATCCATCTCGACCTAGCGGAGGGTCTCGTTGCCGTACGAGGTGACCCGACGCAAATTCGCCAGGTCGTCATGAACATCATCACCAACGCCGGCCAGGCAATCGGGGAGGAGGTCGGCGAGATTGTCGTGAGGACCGAGCGGATCGAGTGCGACCGCGCCTTTTTGCAGGCTATCCGACCTGACGTGGAGCTGCCCGAAGGTCCCTACATCAGTCTCCAAATTGCCGACACGGGCTCAGGCTTATCGAGAGAGGTTATGGGGCGGATCTTCGATCCCTTTTTTACGACCAAGGCCACGGGGAGTGGGTTGGGCCTCTCCGCCGTGCACGGGATCGTGCGCAGCCACGGGGGCGCGATCAGGGTCGAGAGCCAGCCGGGAAAGGGCACCTCATTCACCATCCTGTTCCCCGCCGTTATCCCGTTGACCGGTACAGACCAAACCGATCTGGTCGCGAAGGACTGGCGCGGCAGCGGGACGATCCTGGTCGTCGACGACGAAGAGCCGGTGCGCTCGTTCGTTGCGAATGCCGTGGAGCGGTTCGGCTTCGCCGTCCTCACAGCGTCGGACGGGGTCGAGGCCGTCGAGATTTTCCGTGAGCATCACGGCGAGATCGATGGCGTCCTGCTCGATCTGAAGATGCCCCGCATGGACGGGGCGGAGACATTCGAGGAGCTTCGCGAGATCTGTGCCGATGTGCTCGTGATCCTCTCCAGTGGTTTCACCGAGGAGGAATCGACGCGGCAGTTCGCAGGCAAGGGCCTCGCTGGTTTCATTCAGAAACCCTACGAGGCCGCGGCGCTGAGGGAGAAGCTCCGGGTGGCGTTGGGCCGGCGGTCAGGGGCATGAGGCCGTGACCAGGGGCATTCCCGAAGTCGGTGAGCGTGACGCTCACGGCCCAACTGGTCGCTTCACCCCACGGGGTCGGGGTATGGGGGAGCGATGGCCCTGTTCAACGACCTCCTGACCTTGCCGAGCTTGCGCGACTTCGTTCGACAGGCAAAACTCCAGCGACCGACCGCCGTGCAGAGGGCCGCCATTCCGCGTCTCCTCGCGGGCAAGTCGGTATCCGTTCTCGCCCAGACCGGATCCGGAAAAACCCTCGCCTATGCGCTCCCCATCGTCGAGCTGCTCAAGAAGCTGGAGAGTGCCGCACCGCAGGACGAGCCGCAGGCCAGGGCACCGCGGGCATGGATTATCTGTCCCACCCGTGAGCTCGGTGCACAGATCGAAAAGGTGTTCAAATCGATCGCCCATCTGGCCAAGCTGCGGGTGCGCCATCTCAAGGGTGGCGACAGCCGCAAGCGGGCACGCTCCGTAGTGTCGGGACCCATCGACGTGCTCATCAGCTCACCCAATCGAGCCCTCAAGGCGTTGAACGCCGGTGAGCTCAAGAGCGAGGCGACGCGTTTCGTCATCTTCGACGAAGCGGACCAGCTCTTTGATCGCGGGTTCCTCCCTGATGTCAGGGGGCTCGCCGCCAAATTGAGCTCAGCCGATCTGCAGGTGGGGCTCTTCTCCGCCACCATGCCGTCCACCTTTGGTGTCCTGCGCCAGGAGGCTTTCCCCGGGGTCGAGTTCGACGAGCTGGTGCTGCAAGGCAGCCACACCCTCAGGAACAACATCGCCACCGACAATTACACGGTGCCCTTCAAGGACAAGCTCGAGCACAGCGTACGCCTGCTGAAAAAGACCAAGGGTCCCGGTTTTGTCTTTGTGAATCTCAAGCGCACCGCAGAGGGGCTCGTGACCCAGCTGATCGAGGCGCTCCCCGACAGGCAGATCTATCTGTTGCACGGCGGCATGGAGAAACTCGACCGACGCAAGGTGCTGGCCCGGTTCGTCGACGACGGTGACCTCCTGGTTTGCACGGACGTCGCCTCCCGGGGGCTCGATCTACCGGGCCTGAGCTGGGTGCTCAACTACGACCTCCCTTTTGAGGCCGTCTATTACGTCCACCGTTGCGGGCGGGTCGGCAGAACGGGACAGCCGGCGCAGGTCTACAATCTGGTGACCACCAAGGATCGCGAGCTCATCACCCGCATCAACACCGCCATCGCCAACCAGGCGTCATTGAAGCTGTCCCGCGTGGCGGAGAGAAGGGTGACCACGGAGAAAGGCTCGGCGGATCCCAAGGGCAAGGAGCAGGCTCGCGGTCGCAAGTCCGAGCGTGGCAAGGCCGCCGGTGCTAAGCGGCCCGGCGCCAAACCGGCGCGCAAGAAGACTGCGAGTGACAAACCGGCGCGCAAGAAGACCTGGGACGCCAAGCCCGTGCGCAAGAAGACCTCGGGCGCCGAGCCCGTGCGCAAGAAAACCTCGGGCGCCAGACCCGTGCGTAATAAAACCTCGGGTGCCAGGCCCGTGCGTAAGAAAACCTCAGGCGCCAGACCCGTGCGTAAGAAGACCTCGGGCGCTGGCCGCAAATCCCCCACCCGATCCGGTCGCAAGGGACGGTGAGGCCCACACCTTGCTCACTCCCCTTCTTCTGGCTCCTGCTTCTTCCGTCGATGACCTTCCTTGGCCAGGATCTCGATATAGAATGACGTCAGCTGCTGCTCCTGAGCTTCCGTGATCCGTTTGCCAATGTCACCGACGTGAACCACCTCCGCCTCTTCCTCGGTGGGCCCAAATTTGCAGTCGAAGTCCCAGTAATCGACGCCCTCAGGCAACGCCTTGTTGCGCTCCCGCTTCAGGTATTTCTTTACGTCGTGCCTTGCCGCCTCCACTAGTCTCGCGGGTTTGATCTTCGCGTGCGTGAGCTCAAAGGTTTTCTTCATGATGATTTGCGCGGCGGCCCCTCGTCGTGGCTCTCGAGCTCCCCCGGCGCCACGTACCAGGGTGCAGCGGAGGCGCAGAAGATGTTGCGGGTGGGTTGCATCCCGGGATCGTCGTCCAAGGTTCCCGCCGGCACGATGTACGCCTTGCCGGTGCGCGTCAACCACGGCAGGGAGGATCCGCACTCGCTGCAGAAGGCGTTGCACCAGTACTTGGCGCTCGGGAGCTCGAAGCGGCGGAGCCGGTCCTCGCCCGCCTCCCAGGTCAGTTGATCGACGGCCACAAAGAGGTTGCTGGCGAAGGCCGAGCCCGACGCCTTCCGGCAGCGACTGCAGTGGCAATACTGGAAGGCAATGAACGGCGGGCGGATCGCGTACGCGACAGCGCCGCAGACGCAGGTGCCGTGAAAGAGGTCGTTCGACACGGGAGATCTCCTTTGTGCTGGCGGTGAGGAGAACACGCCGGTTCAGGGGGGATCAAGGGGGTCGGCTTCCGCACTCGGTACCCTGTCGCAAGCAACTCGTTCTTCTTTGGGCGTGACCCCGCGCGCTGCGCGCGCGGGGTCGGCCTCCCTACGGGGTCGGCCTT
>JAUUZB010000868.1 GCA_030590185.1 Deltaproteobacteria bacterium | reverse complement strand
CGCTCTGGCACCTGCGGGTGTCCGGGACCGAACGCCCGAGTGGCGCCCTTGCGGTGCACACAAACCCGCCGCAGCTCGCCATCGACCTCGTGCTCCTCCCACTTGGCGATGTTGTGGCAGACGTCGTAGACCAAACCGAGCCCGAGGCTCGCCTCTCCTTCGCCAAAGAAGTTCTCGAAGGTCTCGCGTACGAAGTGGGTCATCATCTGGCGGTTGGCAAAGGCATAGTTCACCGCGCAGGTCATGGCGGCGAGATATTGACGGGCCTCCGGGCTGGTGAGCGGCGCGGCGCAGAGTTGGCGGTCCGGTAGGTCGATGCCGTACTTGGCCGAGGCCGCGATCATCTTGCGAATCGAGTCGTCACACACCTGGTAGCCGAGGCCGCGGCTGCCGGAGTGGATCATGATGGTGACGCTGCCCTCGTCGAGCCCGAAGCTGCGGGCCGCCGCCGCGTCGAAGACCTCGGCCACCACGCCGATCTCGCAGAAGTGATTGCCGGAACCCAGGGAGCCGAGCTGCGGTAGGCCGCGTTGCTTGGCGCGATCGGAGATGGCGCTCGGATCGGCGCCGGCGAGCTCGCCCTGTTCCTCGGTGGTGTCGAGGTCCTCGGGCCGACCGTAGCCTTGCTCCACGGCCCAGCGCGCCCCGCTGGTGAGGACCCGGCGCAGCTCCTTGGCGTTGAGCTTGCGGTGGCTCTGGGAGCCGATCCCTGAGGGGATGGCGTGGAAGATGGCCTGGGAGAGCTCCTCGATCACCGCCTGGATGTCATCGCGGGGGATGTCGGAGCGCAGCAGACGAACGCCGCAGTTGATGTCGTAGCCGACCCCGCCCGGGGAGATCACGCCTTCGTCGGGGTCAAAGGCGGCGACCCCGCCGATGGGGAAACCGTAGCCCCAGTGGATGTCTGGCATGGCGATGGAGTGGCCGAGGATGCCGGGCAGGTGGGCGACGTTCATCACCTGCTCGCAGCTCTTGTCCTTTTGGATGTCGCGCAGCATCGCGTGGCTGGCGAAGATCAAGCCGGGCACCCGCATGCGCCCCTCGGGCGGGATGCGGACCCGATAGTCGTCGAGTCGTTGGAGCTTCATGCCCGGGCTCACTCAGCCGTGGCCACCGGCATCAGGGACTGGCGAACCAACTCGGCCACGATGTCGATCAGCTCGTCCGGCTCGGCCTCGTAGCGCACGTCGCCGCGGGCCAGGGGCCGAGAGCTACGGATGTCGATCACCGTGGTGGTGATCACGTAGGTGTTACCGAGCCGGCCGATCTTGCAGGCGAGCAGGGCGTCCACCCCGAGGGCACCGCCGATCTGCGCCATGCAGGCCACGTCGTCGGTGCAGCCGAGCAGGTCCTTTTGCTGCTCGAAGTTGAGCATCGCCTCGATGTCCGCGGCGCCGATCACGGACAGTCCGCCGAGGTGTCCCGCCTCCGACAGGGCGACGTCGGAGAGCACCTGGATCATGGTCTCGTCGACCCCGGTACCGACAATGGTCGGGACGGCGATTTTCTTGATGCCGAGCGCGGCGAGCTCCGCCTCGGGGATCTGAAGGCTGACCTTGACCGCCGCACCCGCCGCGGTAGTTGGCGCAGGCACCGCGGCCGTCGGCTCGGGTGTGGGCTCTGGCGTGGCGTCGGCCCGGTTCGGGTCTGGGACCGCGCCCTTGATGTCGTACGTGGTCCGCAGCCGCGCTAGGGTCTCTGGGCTCAAGTGGCGGCGGACCAGCAGGGCGAACTGTTTGTCCTTGAGAACGCGCCGCACCAACGCCGCCTCACGCTTGGGTGGGAGCCGGGTCTCGATGAGCCCGGCGACCAACTTTGCCGTCATGTTTTTCTTCGCGAGCTCATCCCTGTCGACGGATCTGGCTACCTTGCGCTCCGCCCGTCGCAGGTCGCGCTTGGTGTGGGGGCGTTCGCCCGCCTCGGGGTTTTTGTGTCTTCTCCCGCCGCAAGCCCCAACCAACAGGACCCCGACGACGACCAACAGGCTGCGCAGCATTGGGCTCGTCATCTTGCGATTCTGCGTCCTTCTCGCGCGCGAGGCAATGCCGGGTAGGCAGGGGCGGCGGCGACTGGTAGGAAGGCGCCATGTTGCAAAGAGCTCCTTGCCTCCTCGGCGTGATCCTGATCGCCGGCTGCTCCGCTGAACCGACCGTTGACCTGCCCGACCCAGGCCCATGCGCCGATACCCGCGAGGTGCTCGCTCTGCCCACACCGCTGTGGGAGACCGGCCCGTTGCTCAGCCCGCCAGAGGACGACCTCGCGGTCACCCTGCTCTACTATGAACGGGATACCTGGCTCGATCAGTTACCCTCGATCGCCGGTTGGCCGATGCGGCCGACGATCATCCTGCCGCTGTCGGACGCGGCCACCGCCATCGATCCGAGCGGCTTCACGCTCTACGGTGGATCGCCCGTGGTTGCGCAGGCGACGGTCTTTTCCGCCTCGCTCTCGGAGGACGGGCACACCGCGATCTTGATCCCGCGCACGCCGATGCCGGTGGGTCTGGACTCCGCCATCCTCGCGGTCTCCTCCACGGCCCTCGAAGGCGCCAGCGCCCTGCCGGCCTGCGGGGAAGATGGTACGCCCCACGCGGATTACGCCACCGCCCTCACCGTCCTCCCGAGTGAGGATTTCGAGTTGGCCTTGCCGTTTCGCCTCGCCGGCACCCACGAGGACTTGGCCCTGCTCTGGCAGACCCTCGAGACCACGCCCGTGCTCGAGGTCGAGTCGATCGCCGCGGTGCCGCTGGCCGACTACGACGCCTCGGCACCAACCCCCGAGGTCGAGGCCATGCTGCTGCCGAACGCCGCCGACGGAATTTTTGCCCTGCCAGACTACCGCGATGCAGACGGCATCTTTGTGCTGGACGCCGATGGCGTTCCGGATCCCCAGGCTACCACGGGCCCCGGCTTCATCGTGACGCTGCCCGCCGGTGGCTCGCCGCCCTATCCCTGGGTGATGTTTCAGCACGGGGGCGGTCAGGACAAGCGCGACCTGTTTGCGCTCGCCGGGCCGCTGGTCGAGGCGGGCTTTGCCCTCGTGGCCATGGATCTCCCCCACCACGGCGCCCGGGCAGCACCGGGGGGCGGCACCGACCTGGATATGGTCGATTTCGACCACCCGCTGACCACCCGGGACAATTTCCGGCAGGCGGCCGCGGATCATCTGGCGGTCTTCTCCGGCATTCCAGCCCTGAACGCCGCGATTGGGTCCGCCTTGGGGGTGGCGAGCGCGCTCGATCCGGACCGGGCGTTTTACATGGGGCTGTCCATGGGCGGTATCGCCGGCAGTCTCACCTTTGCGGTCGGCGACGCGGTGCAGGCCGCGG
>JAUUZB010001001.1 GCA_030590185.1 Deltaproteobacteria bacterium | reverse complement strand
GCGAGGGGCCGATCATCTTGCACCTCGGGATCGTCGACATGAACCGTGGCCTCGAGGAGGCGGTGCGCGCCTTGCCGGAGTTGGAGGGCGCGCGGTTGGTGTTGATGGGCACCGCTCGGTCCTATGTCCTGGGGCCGCTCCTCGAGCTCGCCGGTCGCCTCGGAGTGGCAGAACGCGTCATTCACCTACCGCCGGTGCCACGGGATGAGATCATCGCCTGGGCGGCCGGCGCGGACGTGGGGCTCTGCACCTTTCGGCCGGTTTGCCTGAGCCACGTGCTCGCCTTGCCGAACAAGCTCTTCGAGTATGCCTTTGCCGGCGTTCCGATCGTGGCCAGTGACCTGCCGGAGATGAGCCGTTATGTGCGGACCCATGGTCTCGGGCTGACCTGCAATCCGGACGACCCGCGCGACCTGGCCGGTGCCATCCGGCGGGTGTTGGCGGGTGAGGTTGAGCGCCGCTCGCCCGCGGCGTTGGCGCGGTGGTGCGCGGCCGAGGGCTGGGAGCGCGAGTTTGAAAAGCTCTGGGCGATCTACCGCCGGTTGGCGTGACCGGGCGACTGGCAACGGCACCGCAACGGGATCTAGAGTAGCTCATGCCTTGGCACGTCGCTCATCTGATCACCCGGCTGGACCTGGGGGGCGCCCAGCTCGCGACCCTTTACGAGGCGGCCCACGGTGACTTTGCCGACGACGGGCGTAGCTTGATCTTTGGTCCCGGCGGCATGTTGGAGGCTGAGGCGCGAGCCCTGCCCCGGGTCGAATGCCGGCCGGTGTCGAGCCTGCGGCGTGAGGTCTCCCCGCTCGCGGATCTGCGCGCCCTGTGGGCGTTGCGCGGTGAGCTGCGACGGCTCAAATCCGCCGTGGCCGGACGCAAGCTCCTGGTGCACACCCACACCAGCAAGGCTGGGATCCTGGGCCGCTGGGCCGCGAAGCTCGCGGGCGCTGATCTCATAGTCCACACCGCCCACGGCTTTGGCCACAGCCATCATGGCTCGGGAGCCAGCCGCCGCCTGTTCAAGCTGGCCGAGCAGCTCACCGGCCGGATCACCGATGGCTTCACCGCCGACAGCGCGGCCAACGTCCACCAGGGCCGGGCCGAGGGGTTGTTCGCTGGTCGGCCGGCGCGGGTCGTGCGTTGCGGGATCGACGTGGCAGCGCACGCCATGGCTGGCGATCCAGCGAGCCTGCGCCAGACCCTCGAGATCCCCGAGGGTGACGCGGTGGTGCTCAACCTCTCCTGCCTCAAGCCCCAGAAGGACCCGCTGACCTTTGCCCGGGTGGCGGCCCGCGTGTTGGATCGAGCGCCGGCGACCACCTTTCTCTTGGCCGGGGATGGGGAGCTGCGGCCGCGGCTCGAACGGGAGGTAGCTCGCTTGGGGATCGGCCAACGCTTTCGGATCCTGGGGTGGCGCCGCGACGTACCGGCGCTCCTCGGCGCAAGCGACCTCTTGGTGATGACCTCCCGGTGGGAGGGCCTACCCCAGGTTTTTGCGCAGGCGATGGCCGCCGGCCTGCCGATCGTGGCGACCCGCGTGGATGGGGCGCCCGAGGCGATCGAGGTGGGGGAGAACGGGCTGCTCTGTGACGTCGGGGACGTTTCCGGTTTGACCGCCGCGGTGGTTGGACTTCTACGCGATCCAAAGGCGCGCCGACGCATGGGAGCCCGCGGTCGCGACCGGGCGCACGAGTTTTCCCAGGAGCGCATGGTCCGGACCCTGGATCGCTACTATGCTGGCCTGGCGGCCGAACGAGCCGAACGAGGAAACGATGGCAGGGAAGAAGGCGGCTAAGAAAACGACGACCAAAAAGAAGGCGGCCAAGAAGAAACCGGCCAAGAGGTCGGCGGCTTCACAGAAACGCCGGAGCCCGTCACGCAAGCGCCTCACCCCAGCCAAAACCGAGCGGGGTTTGAGCGGCACGGAGTTAGGCCTGTCCCTCGATGAACCGGCGCTCGCCGAGCTCCGGTCGGAGATCGAGGGTGTCGGCGGCGGTGCCCTCGGCGCCTACCGTGAGCCGCTCGGTGGCCGTCCCATCATGCTCGCCGCGTTGCCGATCAAGACGGTGCAGCCAACGCCTTTTCAGCGCGATCTCTCCCCCACCCACACCAAGCGGTTGGCGAAGAAGATCGAAGAGAGCGGCTCCTTTCTCGATCCGCTCATCGTCGTGCGTGGTGCCGACGGCAAGCTCTGGACCCCGAACGGTCGCCATCGGCTCGCGGCGGCCAAGGTGCTCGGCCTGCGCACGATCACGGCGTTGGTTTCACTCGATGAATCGCTGGCCTTCAAGATCCTGGCGCTCAACACCGAGAAGGCCCACAACCTCAAGGATCGCAGCCTCGAGGTGATCCGCATGGCCCGTGAGCTCGCGGCTCGGCATCCGCGGCACCACGAGGGTGACTACGCCAACGAATTCGAGGAGCCGGCGTTGCTGACCCTGGGCATCGCCTACGAGGGGAACAAGCGGTTCGCGGGCTCCGCTTACAACCCCGTGTTGCGCAAGGTCGAGCGCTTCAGCAGCAAGACCTTGCCGGCGAGCCTGCGCCAACGCCATGATTGGGCGGCGCGCCTCGGGCAGGTGGAGGCCCTGGTCAAGGAGGTCATCGCCGGCCTCCAGGCGCGGGGTTTCAAGTCACCCTACCTGCGCAGCTACGTGGTGGCGCGGATCAACCCGGTGCGTTTTGTGAAGGTCGAGAAGGGCGCCACGGAGCCGCCGATGACGATGGCCGCGGCGCTGACGCGCATGCATGCTGCGGCCAAACGTTTTGACCTCAGCTCGGTCAAAGAGCGCGACCTGGGCTTGATCGCCGGGGTGTTGAGCGAGTGATCGATGTCAGCACACGGGCGCCGGTATTCGTCCGGCTCGGAGCACTATGAAGCGAGCTCGTACCCTCCTCTTCTTTATCTTCTTCGTTGTTGCCGCCGCCGGCTGCCGCCCCGTGGATTCCGTGGAGCCCACGGGCCAGCCGTCGTCGGTTGCCGCCGGCCACCTGGT
>JAUUZB010000643.1 GCA_030590185.1 Deltaproteobacteria bacterium | reverse complement strand
GATGATGGCCAACTACGACGCGCCCAAGAACCGCGCCAAGATCAAGGCGGTCAGAGCAGCCCTCGGGGGTCTAGTCGAGCGCCTGGCCGCCACAGAGGAGATCATCGGCGTGGTCGCCACGGTGCGGGGAGAGATCATCTCCCTGGACGCCTTCCGCAACGAGGAGTTGTTTACGGCCCTGTGGCCCAAACTCGCCAGGTCCTATGCCCTCGACGCCATCGATCCTTCCTTCAAAAAAGGGAAGGTCAGCCGTGAGGACGTGCAGCTGTTCATCGAGTCGCTCAGCGAAGCCGAGATGAAGGTGGTCGAGAACCCGGGCATCGGCAAGGAGCTTGCTATCGAGAGCGTCTGGGCCAGCGGCAGCGCCCACCTCTCCAGCGGCGGGGTCAATCACGTCAACCTCTTTCCGGAGTACGCCAAATTCAAGAAGCGCATCTTCAGGGACCGCAACGGCGGTTCCTCGGCCGGGGGTAGGGGCACCAAGGTGAGGAAGGGCAAGAAGATCCCGCTCGGGCGAAAGAAGTCCGGCAACACCGTCTCCGGCGAGGATGCATCGCAGGCCGAGCCCCAGGCTCCCCAGACCGAGTGGTTGGGCAAATGATCGGACGTCTGGCCAGCACCGTGGCGCTGCTGGTGCCGGTCGCGGTCGCGGTGTCGATGTCGGCCGAGGCCGCACCGGCGGACTTGCTGGCCGCCAAGCTCGCGATGCAATTCGGGACACCCTTTGACCTGCGGGAGGCGGATGGCACCCTCTACGCCTTTCAGGCAGGGATCCCGGACCAGAAGCAGGCCTTCTACGTCGAACGCACGGGCTGGTTTAGTGCGTACTTCCAGGAGTTGATGGAGCACGACGACAACGTGACCAGCGGGCTGCGCATCGTCTTCCTGGAGAGCCGTGACGCCTACCGCGAGAGCTTTGGCGTTCCCGGGATGGTCGCCCACTACAATCGGGCCGGCAAGACGATCCACACCTACCAGATGTCAGGCGCCCACACGCTGTATCACGAGCTCGGGCACCATTTCATTCGCGTCATCCTCGGCGATGATGTGCCGCTGTGGTTCAACGAGGGGCTGGCGAGCTACTTCGAGCGGAGCATCGACGGCCGCTTCGGCTGTACCAACTGGCGCCTCCCCTTCCTCAAGCAGGCCCTGGGCAACGGCAGATACATCCCCTTGCCCGCCTTGCTCGCCGGCACCTGGTCAGCGGACCAATATTTCCTGGCCGAGGCGCGGCACCTCTTCGTCTATTTGGCTCAGCTCGGCGTTTTCGAGCGGTTCTTGATCGGTGTCAAAGAGCACGGGCCCGGCGCGAGCGAATGGCTCCTGGTCGAGTTGACCGGTATGAGCATCGAAGAGTTGGACGCGGGCTTCAGGAACGAGATCAAAGGCTGGCGGAAAAACACCTACGTGGCCGCGCCGAGCTGAAAGACCTCCCTCGCCCGACCACGGGACTCAACCTCAGGCCGTGTGGTCGGTGACCTCGATGCGACACAGCGCCTCGGCCAGGTTGACCGTATGCCCCCTGATCTTGCGCAGCGCTACGATCATGTCGGTGAAGAACATACCGCTCACCGGCGTGCAGATGCCGCCCTCGAGACGACCGCGATGGGTGCTGCGGATGCGGTTGGCCTTCTCGGTCAACGCCTCACTTTCGATGTTGAGTCTAGTGAGGTTTGGATCGCGATAGTCACGCATGTCCTCGTAGACTTCAGCGTAGAAGCTGCTCACCCGATCGAAGAAGCTCTGGAACTCCATGGCCGCGTCCTCGGAGAACTTGCCCCCCTTCTTCTCGAGGTTGGCTCGGTATCTGGCGATGTCCTGGCAATAGTCGGCGATACTCTCCAACTCGTCGGCGGCGCGGATGATCGAATAGGCCTCTGCGGATTGCTCGGCGGTCAGCCTGTTCTCCTGCACCTTGCAGACGAACAGGGTGATCTCCGCTTGAATCGAATCCGTGATTGATTCGCGGAGATTGATCGCCTCCAGATCGCCCTCGTCAGGGGTGGGCGCGTTGATGAAATCGCGGGTTTGCTGAATGAGCTTTGACACCAACTTTGCGAGACTGCGGAGCTCCTGCTCGGCCGCCGTCATGGCCAGCGACGGCGATGACCAGGTGGCCGAGGGTCTGTACTCCAGGTGGGGGATTTCCGCCTTCTTGGGCGCCGGCGTGATCCAGGTGACGAAGCGCGCCAAGGGCACCAGCAGCGGCAGGAAGATCAAGGTGTTGAGGACGTTGAAGATTGTATGGGCTGCGGCGATGTGGGCGGCGGCATTGGGCCGGCCACCATCCTCGCCGATGGCGTTTGGATCACCGACGACGAGGGCATCGACCGCGTCGATGAAGAACCAAAAGATGAGAGAGAAACCGAGGGCGCCGAGTATATTAAACACCGCGTGGGCTCGCGCCGCCCTTCTGGCCGCCGAGTTCGTACCGACGCTCGCCAACAAGGCGGTGATGGTCGTGCCAATGTTCTGCCCGATCACGAGAGCGACCGCCGTTTGATAGGTGATGGTGCCCGGGATCGCCATGGCAATAGTGATCCCCAGCATCGCTGAGCTCGACTGGATTACGAAGGTGAGGACCATTCCGACGGCGATGCAGGCGTAGAGGGAGGGCATATCGTCGGCGGCGAAGTAATTGAGCATCGCCAGGAATGACTCGGAGTGGCGAAGCGGCCTGAATGATGCGCTCATCGCCTCCAACCCCATGAAGACGAAGCCCAGCCCCACGAGGACGCTACCGATGTTCTTGGTCTTGCGACGCTTGGCGAAGATCACCGGGAGTGCGCCTAGGCCCACCATGAGCAACCCGTATTTGCCGACGTGGATGGCGATAATCCAGCCGGTGACAGTCGTGCCGATGTTGGCACCGAGGATCACGCCGATGGCCTGACTCAGCTCCATCAATCCGGCGTTGACGAAACCGATTACCATGACGGTCGTCACCGAGCTCGATTGGACCAACGTGGTGACGCCCATGCCGACGAGCACGGCCATGAACCGGTTTGTGGTGAGGGCATTGATGATGCGTCTGATCAGGTTGCCGGCGATGGCCTGCAGCGCCTCCGACAGGGTCTTCATGCCGATGAAGAAGATCCCGAGTCCCCCGAGGAAGGTGTAGGAAATCTGAAACCAATTGAGCTCAGTCATGGACGCACCTCAACGACCGCCAGGCAGCAGAGTCGCCGGGGGCCGTGGGGGGGGGCTTAGCGCCTTCGGCGGGTCTGGCGAAAGGTGAAAGATGCCGTCTAATGAGACCGTATCGCTGCCTGTTTCAGGTAGCGTGCGGTGCAGCCTCTGGCGGATCGTCCCCTTCTCAAAAAAAAGATGAGACCAACCGGTCGCTCGCTGGTCACCGAGCCATGATGATCAGCAGCTTGATGATGACCGCCGTAGCCCTGGCCAGTCCCGGAACCGGCCCACAGAAAATTGCGGTGATGCCGATGACCGGGACCAACATCGCATTGGAGACCTCTGAGATCCTCACCGACGTCCTGACCGTAGAGGTCGCGGCGCGCGGCGGGCTCGAGGTGATCAGCCAAAGCGAAATCGACGCCCTGCTGGGGATGGAACGACTCAAGGACAGCCTCGGGTGTGATGACCTCTCCTGCGCCGCCGAGATCGGGGGCGCACTCGGGATCGACCTGCTCCTTGCCAGCCGTTTGGGTCGCCTGGGCGATCGCGTCACCATCAAGCTGACCCTGCTCGACCTGCAACGGGCGAAGGTCCGAGGCCGTGTGTTGGTGGAGGCCGGGGACGACGAGAACCAGTACCGCGCCACGGCTCGCCGGGCGGTGGCGGAGCTCTTTGACCGCCCGCACCCCACCGCAACGACGAATACCACGGTGGTCGAGACCGCGGATGAAGAGGACCTCGGCTTCGACGGCCGCGCCAAGGAGCGTTTCCACATCTTTGCCACAGTGGCCGAGGGCGTGGCCCTACGTGACGCGAACATTCAGCGCAGCGACGTACGCGTCGCCATGGGCGGCGGCTTGCGATTGGGACCGGTGCGCGGGGAGATCGCCTACGGCCTCGACGTCGAAGCGCCGTTCAGCCACACCATCATCCCAGG
>JAUUZB010000307.1 GCA_030590185.1 Deltaproteobacteria bacterium | reverse complement strand
CCCCCAACCTAGCGACCTGCCTCTCGAGCTGTGGCCTGCTCGGCCTCGTGGTGGCCGCGATCGGCTGCGGCGGTGCCCCGAGCTCCGGTCGACTAGCGACCGCCGGCACCACCGGCGCCAGGGTCGAGGTCTTCGCACCGAGTCGCCCACCGGTGTTGGTCTACAATGGCATCCCCGGAGAGGCGCCGCCGCGTACCCCGCTGTTCGACGCGGTCGTGGCCGAGATCCACGCAGCCGCCAAGGAGACCGGCCGACCCGCACCCCAATCGGATACCCGCCTCTACCAGGTCGCCGCCGACCTGGCCCTGATTGTCCCGCGCGACCGCCTCCTGCCCTATGCGCCGGTCGCCTTCGCTCTGCACCACTACGGCCTCATCGAGCCGACCCCACGAATCGTGTTGGTCTTCGCCGACCCGCGGGATGCACCCAAGGCCGCCGCCCACTTTGGCGACCGCCTGCGCAACATCATGGCGGACGGAGAGTATCAGCGCTTCGGCATTGGCAGCGCCCCTCGGGACTTGGGTCAACATGCCACGGTTTTGATCCTGCAAAAGAGCTTCCTCGAGACCGAGCCGATACCCCGGGTGCTACAACCGGGGGACGCCATTCGCTTGACCGGTCGGGCAGCCCCTGGATTCGTCGAGCCGCAGCTGGTGATCACCCGCGAGGACGGCACGGTGGAGCGGGCGAAGATCACCCCCCAGGCAGACCGACGCTTCACCACGGTGATGAGCTGTGAAGGTCGGGTCGGAAAACATCAGGTCGAGGTCACCGCCAACTCGAAGCGCGGCCCCACGGTGCTAGCCAACTTTCCGATCTGGTGTGGCGTCGACCTGCCGACCGCCGTGACCTACGAGGCCCACGAGCCGAACGCCGAAAGCAGCGACCCGGCTGAGATCGAACGTCGCATGCTCGAGCTCCTCAACCAGGAACGGCAGCAGGCCGGCCTGCCCGCCCTGACGCCGAACGTCGCCGTGGCCGACGTCGCCCGTGCCTACAGCCAGGAGATGGCAGAGACCGAGTTGATCGCCCACACCTCTGCGTCGTCCGGAAATCCCACCGATCGCCTGCGCCGGGCTGGTATCAAATCGACCCAGGTCAGTGAAAACCTGGCGCGGGCCGGCAGCACCACCGAGGCCCACCACGGCCTGATGAACAGCCCGGCCCACCGTGCGGCGATCCTCTCCCCGGAGGCCACCCACGTTGGGGTCGGGGTCGTGGCCGGCAGGAACTCCTCGGACCTGTTGGATCTGTTCATCACCCAGCTGTTCATCCGCATCCCGCCGGAGGTGGATCCGACCGAGGCCGCCGATGAGGTCGCAGCCCAGGTCGTGAAGGTGAGCAGCCTTCACCGCCACGATGCCTTGGACGAGGTTGCCATGGACCACGCCGATCGGGTGACCCGTGGCATCTCGCTCGAGGTGGCGATCACCGAGGCGATCGATGCGCTCAAGGCCAAGGGCCTGCCCCTGGTGCGCATCAAGTCCCTGCTCTCGGTGGTCGGTGTGGTCAGCGGCTTCGACGCCAACAAGACCACCCGGGACAAACGCATGACCCACTTCGGGGTCGGCATCGCGCAGGGCCCCCACCCCGACCTAGGCGAGAACGCCATCTACGTAGTCGTCCTTTTGGCGCAGATGAGCGAGGATTGAGCCGTGACCGACAAGCCCACCACCGGCGACGTCAAGATCGCTACCCTCCTCAAGGAGGCGTTCGAGACCGACACGGATCTGACCGCCGTCCTCGAGCGCGTGCTCGACGTGGTGGTCAACCTCACGGGCGCCGAGTGCGGCTTCATCCTGCTCACCGAGGAGGACGGTTCGACCTCCGCGCAAGTGGTGCACAACATGCGGGACGCCGAGTTGCCCGAGCAGGACGCGGGAATCAGTCGCACCATCGTCAAGCAGGTCCTCGAGAGTAACCAGGGAGTGGTGGTCCAGGACGCCCAGTCGACCCCCGGTCTGATCAGCACCGAGAGCGTCATCCGCCTGGCCATCCGCTCCGTGGTCTGTGCGCCGCTCAACGCCGAGGAGGATTGCCGGGGGGTGATCTACCTCGAGAACCGAAGCCTGACCGGCGTCTTCAACGAGGAATCCCTGCGCGCCACCGAGCAACTGGCGCGCAGCGTGTCGCGGCGTCTCGGTAGTTACTTGGCGATGAAGGATCTAATGGAGTGAGGTCCCCATGCTCGCTAGGTTGCGGTTCGCGAGGATCGAGTGCTATTTTGATTCCATAATATGATAACCACGCCGCCACCGACCCTGCGGCCGGCCACCCCGCTGGTGGTCTCGCCCGCTGCAAACAAAACCGAGACCGCCCCCGTCGTCCAACCGGCCGATCAGTTCCAGCGGGTCGTCCAACAACTCAAGGCCGACCCTCACACAGACGCACGCGCCCTCGACCAGCTCAACGCGCTAGCCGGCACCGACGACGTCGCTCTCTTCGGCCTGTCTCGGGACGTCCGCGCTCAACTTCGCCGTGCCCTGCCCGATTCCGTGGCGGCGGTATTGGCCGACGAGGTGCATCCGGGGGTAGCCAACCCCTTCAACTTCGCACGCCTGGCAAAACCCCTGAGCCC
Source organism: Deltaproteobacteria bacterium (assembly GCA_030590185.1). The sequence continues at coordinate 3,349 of JAUUZB010000307.1, read as the reverse complement.
AGAGCTCGAGACCGCCCTGGCGACGTACGTGAACAGTAACTTTCCCTACGCCCGGGCAGCCCAAAAGACCCAGGTGCTCGACGCCATCGAGCCGCTGCTCTGCGCGGGGGGCGCCACGGAGTTGCGCCGACTGCATCTCCCCCAACATCTCAACGGCGATCCCCAAGCGGCTATCCTCACCTACGCCCTCGAGGCCGAGGTCATCGTTGCCAAGCGCCCCTTGCTGCTCAACTTCTACGCGCCCGCGCAGGACGGCCGCCTCGACGCGGCAGTCATGGATGATCTTCTCGGCACCCTGGAGACAGACGAGAGTTTGTTCAGCGATGCGGGTTTAAAAGTGGTCAAGGGCGCCGCCTGGCTACGCATGGACTCGAGCCAGAGAGCTCGTTCCTTGCGTTGGAAATCCTTGAGCGAGCGGGGTCGCGTGCGCTACCTGGGTGTCTCCCACGGGCAGAGGGGCTCTTGGCCCCCGCTCTATCGCATCGAGGATCCGAGGGTCGCCCCGGGGGGCAAGGTCCTGTCCGACACCATGCGCGAGCAGGTGAAGTGGGAGGCCGGCGCGGCGGAGTTGATCACCGCCAAGTCCTATTCGAGCCTCGACACCCTCTACGCCGACTTCGGGGCGATCGAGGGCATGCGCCGCGAGGGTGAGCGGCCCAACGGTTATCACGTGCACATCGTCACCGAGTTGCCCAGCCACGAGGATCGGGCCGGGGCGGGGGTGGCCATGGTGAACCTCTTCGCCCTCGAGGACCTCGAGCTCTTCACCTATGGGGCGGCGGCGGCCACCGGGCTCGAGCACGCCAACCAGGTGCCATGGAGAGGGGACGCCGTGCGCAGCGTGGTGGAGCACTTTGCCGCTGGCGAGTGTGACCCCGATTTCTTCGCCGAGCACAAGTTCCATCAGGTGGGCTTGCGCGGCGGTATCTATGGCAGCCCCTTCGCCGTCGGCGCCGAGAACCGGGGCGTGCTCATCGGGGACTTCGACTTCCTGATGTACAACATCGATCGCCACTCCCGCACCCTGGTCGACGGCGGCCTCGAAAAAGTGCCACCGGATCTCTTCGCGAGCTGGCGGGCCGGCGACCCGGCGTTGATCACCGAGGCCTTCGAGGCGGCGCGCGCTGATCCGAGGTTCGCCAAGATCGCCGACGCATCTCCGATGACCTATGACGACCTCTTCTCCGTCGCCATGGATACGGTCAAGGAGAGTGACCCGTTCGTTCTCGCCTCACCCCTGTGGAACTTCGAGGACGCCCTGCCCCTGAGCCCGCAGGAAGCCCGGACCGTGGGCGAGGCGCGCCTGCGCTTCACCCACACGCTCGAGACGCTCTTTGAAAACCTCGATCGGGACCTGCGAGAAAACACCGAGCTGGATGACCAGGAGCTCGGCACCAACCTCAGGGTCGCGGTGTGCAAGTTTTTCGAAGAGAGCCGACTCGACCGCGTCATCGGCAAGTACCTGGACGGCTTTGCCTATCCAGAGCGGAGCTAGTTTGTCCGGGCCCGTCTGGGCGCTTGGGCCTCAGCCGCCAGACAGTAGAATCGTACCGCTTAGCCGTACGTCTTGAGCTTCCGCGCCAAGGTGTTGCGGCTGATGCCGAGCCGGCGCGCAGCCTCGCTCTGGTTGCCGCCCACCTCCTCCATCACCGCCAGGATGTAGTCGCGATCGGTCTCGGCGAGGGTGCGAGAGAGATCCTGACCCGGGGCCGGCCCGCTGCTCGGCTTACCCGCCCGGCTGATGGCGGGCAGCGCCAGGTGCTGCTCCTTGATGATGTCACCGTCGCTCAACACCACGGCGCTCTCGATACAGTTTTCGAGCTCACGGATGTTGCCCGGCCAGCGGTGCTCGAGCAGACGCCGCATGGCGCCCGGGGCGATGCCGCGAATGTTCTGACGGTGCTTCTTGGCAAAGACGTTGAGAAAATGCTCTGCCAGGCGTTGGGTGTCATCCGCCCCGCGCCTTCGCAACGGTGGCAACAGGATCGGCACGACGTGGATGCGGTAGCAGAGGTCGGTTCTGAACGTTCCGTCCGCCACCATTTGATCGAGGTCGCGATTGGTGGCGGCGATCAAACGAAAATCGACATGAATCGTTTTGTGTCCGCCGACCCGTTGGAACTCACGTTCCTGGATCACACGCAACAATTTGCTCTGCAACTCCAACGGCAACTCACCGATCTCGTCGATGAACAAGGTACCGCCATCCGCTAACTCCAACCGGCCCTTCTCGGTGCGATCGGCGCCGGTGTAGGCGCCGCTCTCGTGCCCAAAAATTTCATTCTCGATCAGGCTCGGGGGCAGGGTGGTGCAGTCGAGAACCACCAACGGCTCGTTTCGCCGCGCGCTGTTCATGTGAATGGCGCGCGCGATCAACCCTTTGCCCGTACCGCTCTCGCCCTGGATGATCACCGTGGCGGTGGTAGCCGCCGCCTTATCAACCAGCTCGTAGACCTGGCGCATGACGGCGCTGGTGCCGACGATGAAGTTGTAGCGGTAGTCGACCGGGCGGGCGCCGGCGCCACCCTTGGGCCGGGCCTTGAGCTGAGCGTAGAGGCTGGTGGTTTGGATCACCTCGCTGGCCTGCTCGGTCAGCTGCCTCAACAGCTGGACGTCGGCGTCATCGAAGCTGCCGCTCTTTTTGTTGAGCACCTGCAGGACGCCGATCACCTCCTTGGCGTCGCGAATCGGCGCGACCAGCATCGAGTGCGTCTTGTAGCCGGTGCGGGCGTCGATGTTCTTTTCAAACCGTTCATCACTATACGGGTCCGTGAGGTTGATCAGCTCGCCGCTCTGGGCAACCGCACCGGCGATCCCCTGTCCCATCTCCAGGCGAATCTCCGGCAGCTCCGGCAGGTGGGCCGCCTTGGAGAAGATGTGCCGGTGGTCGGGATCGACCAGGTAGAGGGTGCCGCGGTCGGCTTCGAGCTGGCGGACCACCTCATCGACGATCGCATCCAGGATGATGTCGAGGTCGACGCCGCGCTCGAGCAGCCCGGCCACCGATACCAAACGCACTCCCGCTGCGGCTTCGGTCATCTCCGTCGTCCTGCTCAGAGTCCGGTCTCGTCGTAAACCTTGAGTCCGCGGATGTCGCCGGCGTAGTACGCGATCATCAGCTTGCCCTTCGAGTTGAGCGCCATCGACATGTAGGCGCCGGTCGGGCCGTCCGAATCGAAGTGAAAGCGGGTCGGCTTAGACTCGGGATCATCCAGCTCGAAACGGAAGTAACGCACGATCCCCTTGCCGGCGGTGCCGCGCTTGACGTCCTCATAGGCCACGATCACCTGCCCGTCCGGGGCCAGCTCAGCCGCGAAGTTGGCGACCCCGGGCATCAACAGGCGCGACT
>JAUUZB010000808.1 GCA_030590185.1 Deltaproteobacteria bacterium | reverse complement strand
GGCGCCGGGCGCAGAGGTTCAGGAATCCCTTGACGAGATCGAGATCGGTGACGCACAGCCCGTAGCGGTACCAATCTGGGCTAGCGGCGGCCACCGCCGCGGCTTCGTCGGCCGACAGGTAGCTGTAGGCGGTACATTGGGCTTCGTCGCAGGTCTCGCGGCCGTGGCGGCAGTAGTCGCGTAGATCCTCGCCGCGCACCAGCGGGTGCAACAGGCAACCGACCCGTTGGCGCTCAGCGTCGAGGAAGCCGACGAAGGGACAGGCGAAGATGACGTTGAAACGTATGGCCGGCCGCTGCGCTTCGATGGCCTGCACCACCCGCTCGATGTCAGCGGCGGTGCCGTCCCAGGTGGCCAGCACTTCGGTTTGCAGGGTCAGAGTCTCGGTGACGAGCGCCCGGTCGTGGCCATGGAAGTTGTAGATGCCACAGCAAGCGGCGCAGGAGACCAGGTGACCGTCGACCGGGTCTGGATCCGGCTGGCACAACGGGATCAAGGCAACCTCACCGTCGAGGTCCCCCCGTCGACGGCGCGGAGTGACTCGAAGTCCTGTACGCCATCCCCGCCAAGGACTCGCGAACCCAATGCTCCACCGCCGCCTCGTTTGCCAGCGGATGCTCGCCGCGGAGTCGCGCGCGCAGGAGCCGCTCAGCGTCGGCATGGAAAGCATCTACCGCCCGGTGAAAACTCCGGGCGACCTCTTCGAGGGTCGGCTGGGCCACCGCCGCATCTTACCCCCGTCCCCCGAGGGCGCCAATCCTACCCCAGGGAATAGTCGGGTTACATATAGTAGTGCCTGACACGACTATATACGACCACCCCAGTTCGTCTGGGTTAATATATAGTAGTGTAAGGCACTACCATATATGACCGCCCCGGTTCTTCTGGGTCGATGGTTCGCGAGCCGCTCCCGCCGTGCTAGGATGGACTCCCTGAAGGGGAATGGACGATGCCAATCCGGAACGATGGAATCAGCGGCACCAACAACCCGCCGATCGTCAACGACGCGGTCACACCCCCGACCACGACTACCACCGACCCCTACAGCGGCCTACCTCAGCCAACCGGTCTCGACGTCGCCACCACCAACGGCCCGGCGCCGGCGATCGGCAACGACGGGGTTCGCTCGGGTACCGGCCCCACCGGCGTGAGCGTGGTCGACGCCGCCTTTGGCAGCGGGGTCAACCGGACCAGCCCCTTTGAGCTCGTGCCCGGCCGCTATCCCGGGACGGTCGGCCTGCCACAGGTCATCGCTCAACTCGGCAACAGCCCCCAGGCCAAGGGCATGGTCAAGAAAGTGATCGCCGACTTTGAGGCCACCACCGGCGTCGAGGTTCCGCGTGCACTAGTAAACGCCGCCCTCGCCAACCCGGCGCGCCTCGTTGACATCCTGATGCTCTCCCCAGAGCAGATGAGCGCTGGCTTCGACGCGCTCAACGCCGCGCACCAGGCGGGGCAGATCCAGGACGTCGCGCCGCGCACCTACAACCTGCCCAAGACCTTCGACCTGGCCAACATCGACTCGGCGGCGGTCGAACGACCGGAGCCCCATCTCAAAGAGCTCGCCCCTGGTTTGCTCCAGGGCAATCTGAAGAGCGATCTCCCGGACGCCCAGGCCAAACGCAACATCGTCATGGCCGAGGTCTTCGATCGTCTGGCCACCAACGCCGGCCAACCGCGGGGCGAGCGCTTCGCGGTGCGCTACGATGGCGGCCAGTTCACCCGGCTCGATACTTTCCTAAAGGCGCTCCAAGAGAGCGGGCACCAGATCGAAGTGGTCGTTCGTCACCGGGTCGCGAACTTCGCCAACCTCAAGACCAAAGCGCCGGACGGCACCATCCTAGACGTTCCCACGCCGCTGTTGGTCCGCACCGGCGTGCGCGACGACGCGGGCAACGAGGCGGTGGTGCCGTCGGTGCACTCGGAGCTGGTGATCAACGTCACCCCGGGTCCGAACGCCACCGGCGACGCGATCACCGCCGAGGTTAAGTGGTACCAGGGCGTCACCACCACCGGCTTCTTCCCCTGCGGCCTACACCAAAACCCGGCCTGGCTCGGCGGCACCACGGTCGACAGCTTCTCCGGTGACGCCGCCACCAAGGCGGTCGAGCTCGCCGGGCTCCTCGGTGATTTGATCACCGACGTAGCCAAGGATCGCAGCCTTATCGCCAGCGGCTACGGCATCACCGGCGTGTGCAACGACTCGGTGGCGATCATCCAGCACGCCATGGCCGGGCGCACCACCGCCTACCCTCTGATGATGCGCGACGCGACGCTGATGGGGGATCTGGAAACCCGCCTCGCGGATCGCGACCGGCGGGATGACCCGGAATACCGCACCCTCGCCGCGAGCATCCTAGCGGTGCCCTCCGACGTCGGCGGCAGCCCCGACCTCAACGAGCGCGCCGTGGCTTCGATCCCCTGGGAACCGGGGCGGGATCCGCTGGCCAGCACGGAACAGGCGCGGGAGATCTTGGCGGGCTAGACGCCACCTCGCATTCGGCGGCCAACGGTTTGGGTTGGTACCCCGGAGCCGTGGGCGCGGCCGGGGACCTCTCTGAGACCTAGCGGTTTGGATTGCGCCCCTGGGGCCGCGGGCGCGGCCAGGGCATCTCGCCATTGGGCCGGGCTACTTCTTCTTCTTCTTCTTGCCCTTCTTCTTCTTGCCCTTTTTGCCCTTCTTGCCCTTCTTCTTCTTTTTCTTCTTCTTGCCGGTGTCGACCTCGTCCGTAGGAGCCGGCGGCGGAGCCTCGATGGGAAGCTCGTCGGGCGGGTCATCATCAACCCGCGGCGCCACGTCGGGTGGGGTCTCGAGTGGGAGCGCGTCCGGGTCGAGCTCCTCGACAGCCGCGGCGGACCCGTCGGCCGGTATTGCCTCAACGCCCGGGGCGCCCTCGTCGGCCCCTTCGTTGCCGAGGTCCTCGTAAATCTGCGCCTCACCCTCGGCCGGGGGTGGCTCGCCACCCACCGCGCCCTCAGCCCCCGCGTCTACCGCGCCGCTGTCTCCGGCCGCGGCCGTGTCGGTCTCGAACGAGCCACCGTCCATGGAGGCGCCGTCACCGCCGGGTGACGTCTCGGTCGGGGTGAAGCCGGCTGGCGTTGATCCACCGCCACCGGAGGCGGCAGGTGCAACCAGGTCATCGTCGCCCCAAAAATCCCAAACGAAGTGGAGGCCGGCGGAGGTGTGGAACCACACCGGGAGAGCCGTAAACCCGAGGATCGAGACCTGGCCAGGGAAACGACCGGCGGTGTTGGCCAGCGGGATCGAGACGCCCGACTGGAACTCGAGCTTGATGAAGTCATAGCCGATACGCAGCAACGCGATCGGCTCGACGTATAGTCCGTCTGAGGTCTTGTCCCGGGCACCTGTATCATCGCGGCCGATCTTGAACTGGGCGTAGGCGAACCGCGTCGCGAAGCCAAAATCGACGTACTTGCTGACCACGCCGATCGTCGCCTGGAGCCAGGGCCGCCAGAAGCTACCCTCACGAACGTAGTCGACGCCGTTGAT
>JAUUZB010000746.1 GCA_030590185.1 Deltaproteobacteria bacterium | reverse complement strand
TGATGCTCGACCGGGAGTTGCGAGGCCGGGAGGGTGCGCCGGGACGCGGGGTCGAGGGGTTGTTCGCCTACATCTATAAACGCTACGGCAATCACGCCGCGCCGATCCCGGACCTGCGCGCCGAGACGGAAGCCTTCTGCGAGTGCGACCTCGGCTGGTTCTTCGAGCGCTACGTGGAGGCGAGCTGGCCGTTGTTGCCCCTTTGGCGCAGCAACCTCGCCCTGGCCGAGGCGCGGGTGGCCAGGCTGCCGGTGATCGCAGCCCTCGAGGGCATGCCGGTGCGCGGCGACGCCATGCTGTTGCGGTTGCTCAGGCGCAAACCGACTACCGCCCAAGAGTACGCCCGGGGACTCCTGCGGGCGCGAGCCGCCGACGTGGTGATCCAACAACTCGGCCTGCGGCATCTACCCGAGGGTATCGACGAGCTCGTGATCGGTATGCCACAAACCGAACGGGAGGCGATCGAGGAGCATCGCCGGCGCGTCATTGACGAACACCTCTCGGCTGGTGGCTGCAAGGGCTCGGTCGACGCCGAGCAGTTCCTGGAGGAACGGCTCGCCGCGATGGAGATCGTTTGGATGGCGGGATTCGAGGAACTCGGCTCGAACGCCGTGCCGCACCGCTAGCCGTTCGGGCCCCGTCGCCCATCCCGGCGCGACCCCGAGCGATGGACTCGCCCGCTAGCCGTTCGGGCCCCGTCGCCCATTCCGGCGCGACCCCGAGCGATGGACTCGCCCGCTAGCCGTTCGGGCCCCGTCGCCCATCCCGGCACGACCCCGAGCGATGGACTCGGCCTGCGGCTTTGGAGTAGCAAAAGAGCCTACCCATGGCCTTCACCCTCGGCAGCTCCACCCTTCGCGACGGCGGCTCAATCCCGACGCGCTACGCCCGCGCGGGCGCGGAGCTCTCACCCCCCTTGACCTGGAACGAGCCACCGCCGGGTACCCGCGCCTTGGCGCTGATCGTCCAGGACCCAGACGCAACCGGCGGCACCTTCACCCACTGGCTGCTCTACAACCTGCCGGATACGGCCCGGACCCTACCCGAGGGTTTACCCAGGGCACTTCATCTTTCGCGACCGGTGACGGGCAAGCAGGGCCGCAACGACTACGGCACCATCGGCTACGGGGGCCCGCAACCGCCCTCTGGGGAGCAACACCGCTACCTCTTCCGCCTGTTCGCGCTGGACGCCAAGCTCGACCTGCGCGCCGGGGCAGACGTCAGCGCCGTGGGCTTGGAGCTCGAACGACACGCCATCGGAGTGGCTGAGCTGACCGCGCTCTATCCCTGAAAGGAGAGCTCAGCCAACGGCACGTAGACCGCGCCGCCGGGTTGGAGTTGGCTCTCGAACAGAACGAGGCTGCGACCGTCGACGGATCCCAGGGCACGATCGGCGTGGGCTGCGATGAGCTCGCTTAGTGGACCTCGCGGTTCGGGACGCTCCACCCGCGCCACGGTGACGTGCGGATGGGGAGCGCGGGTCTCGGGCTCAAAGCCGAGGATCTCGCAGGCCTCGTCGATGTGGGTCATTAGATCGACGATCCGCTCGCGGCCGGCGGCGAGTCCAGCCCAGACGATCCGCGGCCGCACGGGCGACGGAAAAGCGCCCAGCCCCGTGAGGCTCGCGGCAACCTCAGGGAAGCCGGTCGCGACCTCGGTGAGGGTTTCGATAATATCGGGGAGGTGCGCGTCCGGGGTCGGCCCGAGGAATTTCAAGGTGACGTGCAGGCTGGTCGCCTCGAGCGGCCGTAGCTTGCGAGCCGCAGTGGGGGGCAAGGCGCGCAGGGCATCGGCCACCGAGTCCAGCTCGCGACGGGCGTCATCGCGGATCCGCAGGCCAACGAAGCAACGTTTCACGGCCGAGAGTCTGACACGACCGGGACGCGGTACTCAACGGGAGGGCTGGCCAGCAACGAGCCGGGATGGTTCTTGACCTGGCGTGAGCTCGTGTGCTGCGCTGTTGGCATGACGGTGGCGCTGGTACGGGCAACCCAGGACGAAGCGGTCCACCCGGCCTGGGCACGGCGGGCGATCGTCGCGGCCTCCGAGGGGACGCCCGTGGCAGCCACCGGGGATGACGCCTGGCCCCCGGAACGTTTCGAGCCCTGGGCGCCGCTGCTGCACCAATGGTTGGGCGATCACGACTACGCGCGGCTGTGGTTTCTGGTGCAGGAGGGCGACCTCAAGGGTTACGCCCTGGTGCACACCCACATCTCGGTGGAGACGGGGTTGACCGCGGACGTGAGCTGCCACGATTTTCTGGGGATCCCCGGGCAGCTACTAGCCGGCGCGGACCTGCTCACCGCCCATGCGCGCCAACGGGGTTATGCCGTTCTCGATCTACACCTGCCACAGAATGACCGGCCCTGTGTCCGCCGCCTGGAGCGCCGCGGCTGGCAGGTGGTGAAGAGTCAGTACGTTCACCTACCGGTCCGGTCTGCCCAGGCTCAGCACCTATTAGATGTGCAGGTGCCGGGCGCGGTCAACAGCGAGATCCGGTGGGCCACCAAAGACCACGTTCCGCGGCTCACCGATCTCATGTGCTCGCTGCTCGAATTCGAGCAGCTCGAGCACAGCCGGGAGCAGGTGCAACAACGGGTGAGCCAACGACTTCAAATGTCAGCGGACAGTGGCGGCTACTTGGTGCTGGTGGTGGACGACGAGCTGGTGGGCGCCACGAACCTGACCTTTCCCCACGAGCTCGACGGCACGCGCCCCGGGGTGATCTTCGACTTCGTGGTGGATGGAAAGCAGCGTCACGTCGGGTTGGGTACCCTCCTGACCCAGGGCATCCTGCGTATCATGCGTGAGCGGGGGTACGACCACATCTGCGGTGAGGTCGACTACCGCAACGCCTTGGCGACGAAGTTTTGGGAGCAGCACGTCGCCGGTCCCGACGCCTTCTGGCTCAACACGGTGCCGATGATGCTGCGCCTGTAGAGGTGAGCTCCATCCAGTAGGCCCCCGGAGGATCGCTAACGGCCCACCCGCTTGTGAACCCGCCGGCCTTTTGATTTAGCTGACGGCAGACGGTTGAACGCGACGGGACGCCACGATGACCAAACTGCGCGATGGCTCGAGCCTCCTGATGGCGAGGCGCGATAACGGTTACTTCGCCACCGCGGTCGGGCCGGGGCTCGAGCCGCGGATCCTCGGTGAGGTTGCGGACGATCGACTCGCGGCCCTCGCGGCCGGCGACGTCTCGGACTGGGCCGACGGGCTCGGGGATCACGCGACCGCTGGCGAGCCCACCCTCGAGGATCCGGTCACCCGCGAACGCCTCGCGGACCAGGACCAGATGTTCGGTGGCTGGCTGCCTGGGTTCGCGCAGGCCGAGGCCGAGCGTCTTGCCCTGGTGGAGGCCCGCGCCGCGCGGCAACGGCTCCACGCTTCGCCGGGCCAGGCTCGTCCGACGCTGCCGGTTTCGGTGGTCCGACGCGCCGCCGTGGTGGAGGCGCTGGAGCCCAAACGGGTCGTGCTGCACGACGACGTCGATGGTCTCGGACTGGTGCTGGCGGAAGCTGGGATTGAGGTGGTGATCGCGGAGTCCGATCCGGTGCGCAGGCTCTGGTTGGAGCGGGAGGCGGAGCTCGCTGGAATCGCTGGCGAGGTTAGTATCGTTGACGGTGACGGTATCCGTGACGGTGACGGCAGCGGCAGCGGTATCGGTATCGGTATCGGTATC
>JAUUZB010000817.1 GCA_030590185.1 Deltaproteobacteria bacterium | reverse complement strand
CGTCGACGTCGGTAACGGTGAGCTCGGTCGGTCCGATGGCGGCGATCCCTCCCTGGGAGAGGCTCACCCCGGCGTTGACGAGGATCGCAGGCGCGTCGTTTACCGCCTCGACGATCAAGGTGACCTGGGCGAGATCCGACGTCGCCGAGGCAGAATCGGTCACCGTGATCTCCAGCAGGTCGACACCGACGAAATTCAGATCCGGCGTGTAGGTGAGCGACAGCGGCGCCGCGCCCGAGGTCGCGCTCAGGGTACCGTTGAGCGGGGCGCCGGTAACCGTCACCGACAGCAGGGACTCGTCATCCTCGGGGTCGACTCCGCTGAGCAGAAACGGCGCGGAGGCTGTGTCCTCTTGGGTCGTCAGGTTGGCAGGGGTCACGGCCACCGGGCGGTCATTGACCGGACTGATGGTGACGGTCACGGTGGCGGTGGCGGTGGCACCGGTCGGGTCGCTCACCACGTAGGCGAAGCTATCGGCGCCAAAAAAATCCTGGTTCGGTTGATAGAACAGCCCACCCGCCGTCCGGGTGACCGCACCGTTCCCCGGGGCATCGACGGCCGCTACTTCGAGCAGATCACCGTTCGGATCGCTGTCATTGGCGAGGATGTCGATCTCGACCGGCACATCCTCGGCCGTGCTCGCCACGTCATCGCCAGCCTCGGGCGGCGCGTTCTCCACCTCACCTCCGTAAATTCGGCCCTTGGCGCAGCCACCCACGGTGACCAGCAGAAAAAGGATGAGTCCGCCCGCTCCCCCTCGGAACCGGCGCCGCGTCGCGTTCATGCTCACTCCTCGGATGCACCTAGGAGTGTAGCACGATCATCAGGGCACCCGTGCACCTGGAGTGAGATGGGCTGGCGAGACCACCGCCGAGATCAACCAACGCTCAGTGGGCTAGACCAAACGCCTCACCGGCGGGAGTGTCAGGCAACGGCAGGCCGGCACCCGCCAAGAGTTGGTCGACCGGGATCGCCGCCGCCGGTGCGGTGAGAGCTCGGTAATGGGCCAGGTGAGAGGTGACGCGCTTCACGTAGTCGCGGGTCTCCTTATAGGAGATCTCCTCGACAAAGAGGTCAAAGGGCAGGGCGGCGTTGGCCCCGAGCCAGACATCCAACATCTCCGGCGAGGCGTTGTAGGCCATCAAAAAGAGGGGCAGGTGACCGTTGGCACGTTTCAGGGTAGCCCGGGCATGTTGGGCGAACAGGGTCAGGTTGAGCCGGGGCTGCAACAGCCGATACGGGGCAAAGGGCAGATCGAGGGCAGCCGCCGCCGGACCGCCGACCTGTGGAATGAGCTGCAGGAGGCCGAGGGCATCGGCCCGCGAGCGCGCCTCCGGATCGTAGAGGCTCTCCTGGCGCATGATCGCCCAGAACATCTCAGCCGGCACCGGACCGCGCACCGCCTCGATGATGGGCTGATAGGCGAGCGGATAAAGCCATCGCCAGCAAGCCCCCACCGGGGGATCCGCGGGGTTGCTGCGCATGGCGCGGTAGCAGGCCTTGGCAGGTTTGCTCCGAATGATGCGTCTGTAGTCGCCGACGATGGGGCGCAGAAAATCGCGCAGGGTCGGGTCGAGCCCACCCTTCTCGGCGTGCCGGAACAGTCGGCGGGCGAGGTCGGGCTCGCCGACCTGGGTTACGGCCAGCGCCTCCACCAAAAGATCACGACGCGTCGCCGGGAGGGCGGCGAAGGCCACGGCGGCCGCCTTTTGAATCGCGGCCGCTTTCGCCGCCAGCGACTTCGGAGCAGGCAGCCACAGGGGCGGACGTTTCTCGACCGGCAGTCGGCTGCGGGCCAAGAGCCCGTAGTAGCTCAACGGTGCGCTGCGCGAGAGGCCGATGAGGCGAGCCTCGGCCTCGGGATGCCGGCCTAGGCGCTGGAGCACCCGCGCCGTCCAATAGGCACCCTTGTCGCGCTCGCGGCCGGTCTGCTCGGTGTGTTGAAGATCCGACAACGCCTCGGCCCATCGCTCGATCCGGTAGAGACAGAGAGCCCGATACCAGTGAGCCGCGTGACGAAAGGCGCTCCCGGGATACTCCTGGATGAAGGCAGTGAACCCCGTGATCGCTTCGGCGAATCGTTCCTGGTCAAAGTGGTCCCAGACGACGAAGAAGGCCGCCTCGTCCCGCTCGGGGTGCTCTGCAAAACGCTCGAGGAAGGCACGATAGGCGGCGACCGAGGCGGCGGCGTCAACCTTCCCCAACAGATAGGCGAGGTAGAGGTGGTCATCGGCGCGGCTTGCGGGATCGGCGACGATGTCGCGAAAGATGCCCACCGCGGCCGGATAGTCGTTGCGCATCTTGTCGGCGATCAACGCACCGAGCTGCCGCTTGAGGGCCAAGACCTCGCCAGCCGGGGCGGCGGCGATCAGCTGCATCAGAGCCTGGCGCCCACCTTCGTAATCCATGTCACGGATCAGGTTGGTTGCCCGGCGCCGCTGGCCGGTCCGCGAGAGCTCCGGCGGCGCCTCGCACCAGCGGGGATATTCGAGCGCCACGTGCCGCCGAATCGCCGCGGCCTCGCTAACCTTGCCTCGGCCGGCGAGGTGCCTGGCGAACGACCTCAGGGCGGTCGCCTCCTGCTCGCGGGTGATGCCCCAGCGCAGGGTCGGTCGGGGGCTAGCCGGGCCCGCGAACAACGCCCACAGATCCTTGCCCGGCTCGTGGCCCAGCTCGAGCGCCAGCCGCTCGCGGTGGAAGCGGATGGCGATGGCCAGCGGGTCCTTGCCGCGGTCGAGCGGATCGAGGGTCGCGAACGCCGGCTCGCGTTTCCCCGTCCCTTCGAGGTCCCTCGCCTCGAGGAAGGCGGCGAGGCGCTCGAGCGCTGGGTGGCCAGCGACACGCTCCCCTTGCCAGGCCGAGATTTTATCCGGGGTCAGCGGCTCGAAGAAGGGGGCGGCCAGGAAAAGGACGGCCAGGGTTAGGATTGGCACGGGTAGATGAAGCTCCGGGAGGAGGTTAGCGGCGTATCGACGCTCTGGAAGTCCGGGTGAGCATAGCAGAGCGGCCACGGGGGTGCACCCAACGCCAGGCCGATCCCAACCGCCGGGCGGAGAGCTCCAATGGCGAGCCCCCCATGCCCATGGTACCCTTCCGATGTTCTCAGTTGGGGCACCTTTTCTAGGGAGCGGATCTCCATGCTACGTCTAACCCGCACGGCAACCTTGGCCGGCGTGTTGCTCTTTGCCAGCACATCGCTGGGCAACACCGTACCGACCGGCTTTCAAGAGTACTACCTCCTCGGCCAGGCACAGCAGATCTACGACATGCTCGAGGACATCCGACTCAACGAGGGCGGCGGTGCCTTCTCTGGCACGCCCACCATGAACGTGGTCACCACCCTGACCACCACCACCGATATCCAGGTGGTGATCTGGGACCACTGGGAGGATGGCTACGAGGTCGACCCCCACGACCCGGTGCAGCTTTCGACGCTGGTTCTCGGCGACGGCGATAGCGCCAACGGCGACGCCGTTGAT
>JAUUZB010001034.1 GCA_030590185.1 Deltaproteobacteria bacterium | reverse complement strand
TTGGCATGACGCGCTGGCAACAAATCGGCACCCTTCTGACCGGGCTCACCCTGGTTCTCGCCACGGGCTGCGTCCACACCCAGGTCCAGCGCATCGGCCGCATGCGGCTCGGCCACGGCACCGAGGGTCAGGTCGAGGTCATCTCCCAGGCCGACCGCGCCACCTTCGAGCAGGTCGCCCTGATCACCGTCGAGGCCACCGGCGTCACCACCGAGACCCGCCGCACCCGCCACCTCACCCGCAAGGCCAGCCTGCTCGGCTGCGACGCCCTCACCGCCATCGAGCACCGCACCGACGACAGCTCCACCGGCATCTGCCTGCGTCGGCGCGAGCCGGTCGCCAGCCAGGCCAACACCCGAGATGTCGTGGTCACGGCTTCGAGCGCCCTGCGTCGCAAGGCCGCTGCCTCCGGCGCCTTCGGGATCGCCCTGCTCCGCGTTCTCGACCAGGCCGAAGCCCGCACCGGCGAGGCCCGCGCCTGGCCCCTGCGCTGGTACATCAAGACCTATCCGAATAGCCCCCTGCGTGCCGATGTCGAAGCGCTGTTTGTCGCGGTCAACGTCCAACGGACCAGCGGCAGCACGCCTAGCAACATCCGCGCCGCCGCCCAGAACCCGTAGGCTCCGCGCCCCACCCCTGGGGTCGCGCCGCTACGCTGGTCGTCGAGGGTATGCTTGCCCTTGCCCAACGACGCAGTTCAGCGCATAAGGGCCGCCGCATCACCCTGCCCCAACGGAGAATCCCATGACCGAGCGCACCCTTTCGATCGTCAAGCCCAACGCCGTGCTCAAGGGAAACACCGGCGCTATCCTCGCCCGGTTCGAACAAGAGGGCCTCAAGATCGTCGCCACCCGCATGACCTGGCTCTCCACGGAGAAGGCCCAGGAGTTCTACGCGGTCCACCGGGAGCGGCCCTTCTTCGGCAGCCTGGTGGCGTTCATGACCAGCGGCCCGGTGGTGGTCACCGTCCTCGAGGGGGACAACGCGATCCAGCGGCACCGGGATATCCTCGGCGCCACCAACCCGGCGGAGGCGGCCGAGGGCACCATCCGCAAGCTGTACGGCGACAGCCTCGAGGCCAACGCCACCCATGGGTCGGACGCCCCGGACACGGCCGCGTTTGAAATCGGGCACTTCTTCCCGGGCACGGATCTCTTCACGTACGACCGGGCCTAGCCCGATGCCGGCCGTCCTCTGAGACGGCGGTGAGACCTCCATGGCTCAGGGTCTCCGCAGCACGTCAACCGTCGTCGTCGCCACGCTGCTGGTGATGTTCGGCGTCATGTTCGGCGTGACCGGAACCAGCGAAGCCCATTCCTTGAGGCGCAGCTTCGCTGACCTGCGGGTCGACGATACCCCGGGCAGCTTCACGGTACGCGCCGTCATCGACCTCGACCCGGACGACTTCGAGGACACCCTGTTCGCGCGTTTTGACCGGGATCGCTCCGGCCGCATCGACATCACCGAGCTGCAGACCCACAAGGAGATGCTCGGCAACCTGGCGCGCGCCGGCATGGTGATCGAGCGGGGCGGCGAGCGCTGTCCGAGCGAGGTGGTCCGCACCCGGGTGAGCGTGGCCGCACAAATGCTGCGGGCGCACGTGCGCTACGACTGCCCCACGGACGGGGCCCTGCGGGTGGAGATACTCCTGTTGGAGAGGATGCGGCGCAACCACGTCCATTTCCTGGTCATCCGGCAGGGTGGGGCCGCCATCACCAGCGCCCACACCGCCACCAACCCGGTCTGGGAGGATCCAGACGCGGATCTGCTCGGGCTGCTCGGGCGCTTCACCCTGGTCGGGGTGGAGCACATCCTGATCGGCTACGACCACCTCCTGTTTCTTCTCGCCCTGTTGGTGGCGGCCCGGCGCCTCGGTGAGATGGTCACGATCATCACCGCCTTTACCGTGGCCCACTCGATCACCCTGGTGGCGGCTGGCCTCGGCGTGATCGAGCTGCCGGACTTCGTGGTCGAGTCGGCCATCGCCCTGTCGATCGTCGCGGTGGGGGTGTAGAACCTTCGCCTGGGCGGTGATCCCGCCCAGACCCGCCGGCGCTGGCTGCTCACCTTTGGCCTCGGTCTGGTGCACGGCTTTGGCTTTGCCGCGGTGCTCGGTGAGATGCAGCTGCCGGAGCACACCAAGATCGCTCCCCTGCTGGCCTTCAACGTTGGCGTCGAGCTCGGACAGCTCGCCGTGGTGCTGGCGGTCGTGCCGGCGCTCGCGGCCTTGCGCCGGGAGGAAATCACCCGCCGGGCTCAGGTGGCCATCGCCATCGGCGGAGCCCTGGGCGGCGCGGTGATCTGGCCCTTTGAGATAATCTGCGCCCTTGGGATCTGGGTGCTCACCGCGGCGGCCTTGGTCGCCACCCCACGCCTGGGCTACGCGCGCACGGTGGTCCGGGGCGGTAGCCTGCTCGCCATCGGGCTGGGCGGGTTGTGGTTCCTGTTGCGCTTGGGGGGCGGCCTGCTGGCCCTTTGAGTCCTGCGCTGATAGGCCAGGGGCCAGAGGGGGGAGAGCCCGTGGCCAAACACACCACTCCTGAGGACCGCACATTTCCCCGAGCCCGGGAGGCGATCCCGGTGCTGCTGCGCATCGACGAGGAGCACCGCAAGTTCGAGGCCACGGTGAGCTCTTTCGACATCAGCCTGACCGGTATCTTCTTCGCCAGCGAGTTCTTCCTCAAGGCCGGCACCGAGCTCGACCTCGAATTCAAGATGCCCAACGACGAGCGGCCCGTGCGGGTCAGGGGCATCATCGTCCGCGAAGTACGGTTGGACGAGCGCCGCCCGGGCCGGATCTCGGTCTCCGGCTTTGCGGTGCGCTTCACCGACTACCACGCCGACGCCAAGACCGTGCTCGCCTCCTCGTTCCTGATCGCCGAGCTCGA
>JAUUZB010000557.1 GCA_030590185.1 Deltaproteobacteria bacterium | reverse complement strand
TATACCGATACCGTTCACTGGGCTCGCCCGCGCCACCGACCTCGATGGCCGTAGCTGTCGGGTGGAGATCCGCACCGGTCGCGGCTTCACCACGCCGGTCGAGATCTCCTTTCGCCGCATCCGCCTGGCCGAAGGGGAAGTGCTCGGGGTGATGCGGCCCCTACAGGCGGAAGGGGAGGCCGCCCACGCCGAGGCGGGTGGGCACATCTTCCAGGGGATCGTCAGCCGCAGCGAGCGCATGCGCGAGATCTTCCGGCTGATCGGCAACGCCGCCCAGGGCACCGCCAGCATTCTGATCGAAGGGGAGAGCGGCGTGGGCAAGGAGTTGGTGGCGCGGGCGATCCATCGCCTGGGGCCGCGGCGCGGGGAGCCGTTCTACGCGGTGAACTGCGCCACCTTCACCGGCAGCCTGTTGCTCTCGGAGCTCTTTGGTCACGAGCGCGGGGCCTTCACCGGCGCTTTCCGCAGCACCAAGGGCAAGCTCGAGCTGGCCGGTGGCGGCACCCTGTTCCTCGACGAGATCAGCGAGATCCCGTTGCACTACCAGGGCGTGCTGTTGCGCGTCGTGGAGGAGCGGGTGTTTGAGCGGGTCGGCGGCCGCGATCCGATCCCCCTGCGGGCGCGCATCGTCTCCGCCACCAACGAGCGTCTGCTCGAGGCGGTGCGCGAGGGCCGTTTCCGCGAGGACCTGTATTACCGGCTCAAGGTTCTGCCGATTCAGGTGCCGCCCCTGCGCGAGCGGCGCGACGACGTGGCGCTGCTGGTCGAGTATTTCGCAGGCCACCCGGCGATCAACCTCGAGGGACGCTCGGTGCGTTTTACCGAGGAGTCCCTCGCGGCGCTCACCGCCTACGACTGGCCGGGGAACGTGCGTGAGCTGCGTAATCTGGTCGAGTACCTCTGCTTCGTGGCCGACGACGTGATCGACGTGGGGCACCTGCCGCCGGAGCTGCAGCCTTCAGCGCCTGTGGAGGCACCGGCGCTCGTGGAGGCGCCGGCGCGCGTAGGGGCACCGGCGCTCGCGGAGGCACCGGCGCTCGTGGGGGCACGGGCGCTCGTGGAGGCACCGGCCCAGGACGTGCCCGCGGCGCCAGCCCTGCCGTCGAGTCGGTCACCGGCCATCGCGGATGAGACGCCTGGGGTCGGCGCTGCCCCGGAGGACGCAGCGCAGGCCGAGCGGGATCGGATCCTCGCCGCCCTCGAGCAGGCCAACTTCCGCCGCGCCCGGGCCGCGGAGCTTTTGGGGGTGGACCGCAGCACTCTGTGGCGGCGCATGAAGCGCCTCGGCATCGAGATTGATTGAGGGGCGCACCTCAGGCGTGTACGTTCCCGCGTGTGTGTGCAGCTCGAATTGAGCAGTGAGTATGGGATTAATGTTGTCGGTGAAACTCAGTCTACTCAGTCTCGCGGTGGTGCTGTTCAGCAGCGGTTGCCTCGCTGACCTTCCCGGGGCCATACGCCCTTACCAAGGTAACGAAAGCCCCATTGGCGAGCTCGCCATCGAGTTTGAGCTCTGCTGCACCGGGCGCTCGATGGGCTACGCCCTGTGGGTCGAGGACGCCGACGGCCACTACGTCGATACCATTGTTCGCTATCGCAGCTACCGCCAGCATGAGAATGCCGCCCTGCCAGAATGGGAGAGCAGTCGGGTTGGCGATCTCGATGGCGAAACGCACGCCTCGGCCTATGCCGGTGAGGCGCAGATCTGGAAGTGGGACGGCCGCGACAGCAACGGGGCACCCGTCGCAGCGGGGACCTATGAGCTTTGCCTGGAGGTCAACGACTGGGATGCCCCAAACTGTGTGACCCGTGAGGCTATCGCGGTCGACTCGGCCGCCGTGGAAGAGCAGGCGACGAATTGCAACGCCGCGGGGAGCGTGCGGTTCGAGTATACGCCGTATCTCCCGTGATGGGCTTTCGAGTCCGCGGGCGGGGCGGGGCGGCGCGGTGCTCCAATTCGTTACTCGATCGCCGCCGCGATCCGCTCGGCGATCGCCGTTCCCTGCGCACCCTCCAGGCTGGTGCCCGGCCAACCGATCCCGAGGCCGCGCTCGCTGCTCGGCTTGGGGATGATGTGAAAGTGAACGTGGAACACGGCCTGGTGAGCGACGGCGCCGTTGTTCTGAAGGATGTTGTAATCGTCGACCCCGGTGGCCTTCATCACCGCCCGGCACAGGCGCGGCAACACCTCACCGATGGCGGCGGCCGAGGCGTCGCTCAGGGCGTCGAGACTCTCGGCTGGCTCCTTGGGGATTACCAGGGTGTGCCCCTCGCTCAACGGGTTGATGTCGAGGAAGGCGAAGACCTTGTCGTCCTCGTACACTTTGTGACAGGGGATCTCGCCCGCGATGATTTTGGTGAAGATAGTATCGGCCATGGCTGGCTCTCATAACCGGTCAGCCCGGCGGGGCAAATAGGGATGCCACGGGCGGTCCGCGCTCGGCTGGTGGTCCAGCCCCTGGGCTCCGGATCCTCGGGCAACTCGACCTTGGTGCGTGGGCCGACTGGCGATCTGTTGATCGACGCCGGCTTCTCCGCCCGGGAGACCCTGCGCCGCGTCGAGGCGGTCGGGGCGACGGCGGCTGGGATCGCGGCGGTCATCCTCACCCACGGCCACTCGGATCACGCCAAGGGCGCGCCGGTCCTCGCTCGCAAGCTCGGTGTTCCTATTTGGGGCACAGGCCCGACGCTACGGGGCCTCGGCAACCTGCGTGGCGCGGAGGTGCTGTGCGAGCTGCCGGAGGAGGGCGCCGTCGAGATCGCGGGCCGTCGCGTCGAGGCGCTCGCCGTGTCCCACGACATCCCCGGCACGGTCATCCTGCGCATCGATGGACGGGTGGGCGTAGCCACCGACCTAGGAAAGGCCGACCCGGGGGTGCGGCGTTTTCTGAACGGTCTCGAGGCGTTGTTGCTCGAGTTCAACCATGACCGCGATCTGCTGCTCGACGGCGATTATCCGCCATGGCTCCAGGATCGCATCCTCTCGGATGAGGGACACCTCTCGAACACCCAGGCGGCGGCGTTGTTGAGCGCCCGCGATTTTGAGCCGCCGAGCCGGGGGCTCTACCTGTGTCACCTGTCGCGCGAGAACAACCGACCGGAGATCGCCATGGAAGCGGCGCAGACGGCGCTCGCCGGCTGGGATATCGAGATCCGGCTCGCCCGTCAGGAGGAACCGGTAGAGCCGCTGGTCCTTTGAGGCGTGGTTCGAGTCACGTCACGCGGTGACCTTGGGTTGCCGCCGGAACGTTGTGTTAGGATGCCCCGGGCGCGCCACGGTGAACATCACAGGCTACGATATCCTCGCCGAGCTCGGCCGGGGGGGCATGGGGGAGGTGCTGTTGGCGCGCCGCCGGGGCGTGCACGGCTTCGAGAAGCTGGTCGCGATCAAGACCATTCGCGGTGACGCCCTCAACGATGATGCCCGGCGTGCGGCATTCCTCGATGAGGCGCGGCTGCTGGCCCGGCTCCAACATCCTGCCATCTCCCAGGTTCATGATTTCGGTGAGGTGGACGGGGTGCCCTACCTGGTGCTCGAGTACGTGCCCGGGGTGGCCTTTAACCGGGTGATGGACGACCCGTGGCCGCCGGCGGTCGCTGCTCAGGCGTTGGCCGAGGTTTGCCGGGGAATGCACGATGCCCACGGCCTCACGGATCCGGCGGGCGAGCCCCTCGGGGTGGTTCACCGCGACATCAACCCGGGCAACCTGCTGCTGACCTTCACCGGCAGCGTCAAGATCATCGATTTTGGCATCGCCTTGATGCGCGGCCGGGAGGCGCCGGCCACCGAGGCAGGGGCGCTCAAGGGGACGCTCCTTTATATGTCGCCGGAGCAGTTGCTCGGCAAAGAGGTCGGCCTCGCGACAGACATCTTCTCCGCCGGGGTCGTTCTCTATGAGTTGGTCACCGGGGAGCGGCCGTTTCTCGGCAACAACCCACTGCTGCTCGCCGCCGCCCTGCGCCGGGGTAAGCCGGCCGTGCCCTCGAGCCTGAATGCCGTGGTGCCCCCGCGCCTCGACGAGGTGATTCTCAAGGCCCTGGAGACCGAGCCGGAGGAGCGCTACGCCAACGCCAGGGAGATGTCGGTCGATCTGAGCCACGTCGCGATTGCCGGCGGTGGTGGGGGTCTCGATGATTTCGCCGCCGTGCACCTCGGCGATGCCTTGACCGAGAACCAAGATTGGATCCGCAGCCTGCTCGACGGGGAGGGGCGAGCGGTCGCGGAGGAGCAGGCTGTCACCGCGGTGATCCCGGCTGGTGCGGACACGGTGGTCAACGCTCCAATCCCGGATTTCGCCGCTGTGCGCGCAGCCCGCGACGCGGCGGCGGCGCCCCCCACCGACACCCGGATCGACATCATCCCCCCGGGGGAGC
>JAUUZB010001042.1 GCA_030590185.1 Deltaproteobacteria bacterium | reverse complement strand
GAGGATCTCCTCGGAGATGCGAATGTCCCCCCGGAAATCCTCCGCCGCCACCCACAGGCGCAGGATCTCGGCGCCGTTCTTTTCGATGCCCTTGAAGGGGTCGATGGAGTTCCCCTTGGATTTGGAGATCTTCTTGCCGTTGCCGTCGACCACGAAGCCGTGGGTGATCACCTTGCGGTAGGGCGACCGGCCGCGGGTGGCGAGGCCGCAAAGCAATGAGGTGTGGAACCAGCCACGGTGTTGGTCCGAGCCCTCCAAATACAGATCGATGGGCGGGCCCTCGCTGTGCCCTAGCTGCTCGCGCTCGATCACCGCGGCCCAAGAAACCCCCGAATCAAACCACACGTCGAGGATGTCTTCTTCCTTGGTGAACTCCGTGCCGCCACACTCGGCGCAGGTCAGATCGCCGGCGAGCTCCTCGACGCTGTGGATCTGCCAGGCCGGGGCGCCCTCCTCTTCGAAACGATCGGCGATGCTGTTCATGAACGCCGCATCGAGGTGAGCGTGGCCGCAGGCGGCGCAGTAGAGCACCGGGATCGGGACCCCCCAGGAGCGCTGGCGCGACAGGCACCAATCCGGCCGCGTCTCGAGCATGCCGCGGATGCGCTTCTCGCCCCAGGCGGGCACCCACTCGACCTCGCCGATGGCGGTCAGGGCCCGCTCGCGCAGGGTGGGGCCGCCGCCAAACGGTTTATCCATCACCGCCCACCACTGCTCGGTGGCCCGCATGATGATCGGGTTGTGGCACCGCCAACAGTGGGCGTAGCGGTGCATGATCTCCTCGCCCGGTTGATTGAGCAGCGCGCCTTTTTCCACCAAGGTCGCGACGATGTTCGGGTTGGCCTCGGTGACCTTCTGACCGGCCCAGGGCCCGGCCTCCTCGGTGAAGCGGCCGGCGGCGTCCACCGGGCTCAAGATCTCGAGGTTGTAGGTGCGCCCCACGTCGAAGTCCTCGGCGCCATGGCCGGGGGCGGTGTGCACACAGCCGGTGCCCGCCTCGAGGGTAACGTGGCCGGCGAGGACCACGGCGGAGGTGCGCTCGAACAGCGGGTGGCGGTAGGTGAGCCCCTCGAGGTCGCGGCCTTTGTAGGTGCCGAGGATCTTGGTGGGGTCGAGCTCCGGTTCGTGGAGCGCCGCGAGGGTGGCCTCGGCGAGACCGCGGGCGATGATCCGAGGGCGACCCTTGATCGGGTAGGCGATGTAATCGAGCTCCGGGTGGAGGGCGATGGCGAGGTTGCCCGGCAAAGTCCAGGGGGTGGTGGTCCAGATCACGAGGTCGGCCTCGGCGTCGAGACCGAGACGCGACTGATCGCCGGTTAGCGGGAAGGCGACGTAGATCGAGGGCGAAGCGTGGTCCTCGTATTCGATCTCAGCCTCGGCCAAAGCGGTGCGGTGCTTGGTGCACCAGTTGACCGCGCGCAGGCCCTTGTAGAGCAGGCCGTTGTCCACAAAGCGCGCCAGCTCGCGGACGATCTGCGCCTCGTAGCCGTTGCGCATGGTCTTGTACGGTTCCTGCCAGCGGCCCAGGACCCCGAGGCGGATGAACTCATCCCGTTGATGGCCGATGAACTCGTTGGCGTAATCGCGGCAGGCGGCCATGACCTCCGCCTTGGACATGGTCCGCTTCTTCTTGCCGAGGCGCTTGTCGACCTGCTGCTCGATCGGCAGGCCGTGACAGTCCCAGCCCGGAACGTACGGCACCCGGAACCCGGCCATGGTCCTGTCCTTGACCACGAAGTCCTTGAGGACCTTGTTCAGGATGTGGCCGTGGTGCAGGTGGCCATTGGCGTAGGGGGGGCCGTCGTGCAGCACGTAGAGCTCGGCCTTTTGGCGGTGCTCGAGGATGCGTTCGTAGAGCCCGGTCTCGGTCCAGGATTTGAGCATGGCCGGCTCTTTTTTGGCGAGGCCGGCGCGCATTTGGAAGTCGGTCTTGGGCAGGTTCAGCGTATCTTTATAATCAACCATGACTGCGTGTCCGAAAGAGCCCTACCACGGACCCAGGAGCGGGGGCGGACGTCTCGTCCGAAAGCGCCTGCGTATATGGTGTTTTTCCCCGGGTCGCAATCGTCCACGAGTGTGGTTCCCTAGGATCGGGGTAGTTAGGCGACCAAGGAACGCCATCCGGTTGCGACCGAAGCGCTTTGAGGGCGGCTGAGGCGCAGGCGAAGTTCCGGGCGACTCGCCAGTGTTCCTGGTATCGCTCCGGAGATCTCGTTTTGCCGGGGAGGTGGAGTCACGTCGAGGCTGAGTTGCCCCTCAGTAGGGTGGGAGGTCGCTGGCTGGTGAGGGGGGGCTGAGGGGGGGGGGCTCCGTGACGGTGGTGGTGGGGAGTTGCTTCGTGCTTCGGCCTGTCCTGATTCAGCACAGGGTCTTCGCGGCCCCGAGGCGAGGCCGAAACGCGGTCGTCTCGAGAACTCATGGAATGGCGAGCATTCGGAATCTCGACCCGACGGGAGCGGTGCGGCCGGACGGCGGAGCGGACGGATGGCAGACCGGCACGCCGCCAGTACGTTGACACGGCGACACGGCGACCAAGTGCAGAAGTACTTCTGGGGCAAGCTGGGGCTGATTTTCCGGCATTTTGATGAAAAAGATCTTGACGGGGTTTCGGCCCTTTTCGACCCTCGCCCGGGATTATCCAACAGCGGCGCCGTGTACGCGCCCAGAAGCTCGGTGAGCGGTTTTCCTTTTGGGTCCAATCCTGGGGATGTTGGGTTTTTAGAAACGCGCCCAGAGCGATCCTGGCGCCTCTCACAGGGCCAATAATACGTGTGTTATAATGCTCCAATGACGACGAACGACCGCCCCACAACTCTCTCGCAGCTCACCGATGAAATCACCGAGCTGTCCGCCAACAT
>JAUUZB010000709.1 GCA_030590185.1 Deltaproteobacteria bacterium | reverse complement strand
TACCGGCGAGGGGCATCGTCTGCTGGCCCTTGAACCAGAAGTCGGCGAAGCGCTCCTCCTGGTGGAAGATGAACCGGGCGCGGCGAAAGAGGTCCTTGTGGCCGAAGTGATCCGGATGCAGGTGGGTGAACAACACGGCGTCGACCTCGTCGGGGCCGAAGCCCTTGGCGCCCATGGCCGCGAGGTAACCGTTGGGGTCAGCCCCCGGATGCTCGGTGTCGATCACCACGCGCACCCCATCCGCTTCCAGGCAGCAGGAGGTCGGGCGGTTCTCCTTGACGCCGCCCTCGGGGTCGATCTCGATTAGACCGGTTTGGATGACGGAGTAACGCACCATTGCTCTCGATGGTATCGTGCATCAATTTGCGCCACGGGGCAAAGCGGCGGCGCGGGGACAGCCCACCCCAAAACGGGCTGTGCCCCGGCCGCCGCCCACTGCACCGGAGATGCCAGGGACCAGCCGGCACCCAGGAGACCTCGCAGGGATGAGGCAACCCGGCTGCCATGACCTGACACGGTGTGACCGGCGGACCCCGGCACCTCGCGGATGGTGTTTGGCACGGTTTTACGTCGCTAGGTCGTTACGTTGTTACGTCGTGGCGTCAGGACTACGGAAGCTCTTCGCCGTTGGTCTCGGGGGTCTTCTCGACCTCCTTTGCCACGTCCGTTGCCGCGTTCTTTTCCACGTCGTCGCCGAGGTCGCTCAATTGTTGCTCGACCCGCGCCAGAGTTTCCTTGAGCCCCTCGGCCTGGGCTTCGAGGTTGGCGCGGTCATCGGGTGGAAGCGTCGGGAGCACGTCGTCCCAGTCGCGGTCTTGGCGTAGGCCCTGACCTTGGCCCCGGCCCTGACCTAGACCTTGGCCCTGGCCTTGGCCCCGGCCCTGACCTAGACCTCGCCCCTGACCTTGGCCGCGACCCGACCCTCCCCAGCCGTGACCGTGACGTCCCGGGCCGGCTTCCGTGCAACCTCGACCGCGGCCTCGAGCGCGACCGCCACCTCGACCGGCACCGCCACCGCCACCGAACCCCAGTCCTTGGCCCTGGCCTCCACCCCATCCCATACCTCTGCCCGCGGCACGTCTCGGTCCCGCCTCAACGACCTCCTCGCCACCGGCACAGGGGCCGAGTCTTCGTCCGGTCATGGGCCCCGCGCCTTGCGGTCCTTTTCGATTTCCTCTTGGCATCTTCTAGCTCCGTTCTCGCCGCACCCTGGCGGCGTATTCTGCTCGGGTTTGCACCGGGTCTCAGGCCTTGCCTGGCCCGCGGCGCCCCGAGCGATTGTTTCCTCGCCGCCGGCGGCGTCGGCGTTGCCGCCCCTCGCCCCGGCAGCCCGGCATGCTGAGCCTCGGCTGCGGCAGCTCGTCGGCCAACAGGGCCGCGAGCACGTCCGGGAGATCTCCTGACACCCAGGGGATTACCTCCAGGCCAGCGGCGATGCAGAGATCCATCACCGGCCGGGAGATCGCCCCACAGACCAAGAGGTCCGCCCGCTCCGCCACGATTCGGCGGGCCTTGAGCAACGCGAGCTCATCCTCAAACCACAACTCCCGGCGGTTGACCTCGACGTTGTTGTCGAGGGCTACCAGGATGAAACGGCGCGCCGAATCGAATACCGGCGATACGCGTTCGCCCCAGACTGGGATTGCGATTTGCATTATTGTCGTTCTCTTGGGTGGAAGAGATGCATCGGGTGTGCCAGGGTGGGGGTTCTTGTAACCTATGGTTAATATTCGACTTTCACTCTTGCTGTCATTTGTTGACATTGCATAACTGCATGACTATTTGCTATTTGATTGCATAGGTGCATCATCTGTTGGGTGGAGGGATGTTCCTCCCGCCGTTGGTCTGGGTAGCCGCATCGCTTCGGGATGCTCGGCCCCTACAGAGGGATGAGGTCGGGTTTACCGACTGCTACCGGAGCGACCAGATCCTCCCCCGCCCCGCGCCGGAGGATCGATCCCGAGCTTCTTCATCTTCCGCCACAGCGTGGTCGTGTGCACGCCGAGCTCGCGGGCGGTGGCGGCCCTGTTGAAGTCGTTGCGCTCTAGGGCGGCGCGGATCACTGCTGCCTCCACCTCTCCGAAGGTCTGGGGCACGGACACTAGGGAGTCCCCGTCGGCGGGACGCAGGTAGGCGGGCAGGTGCTCGACCAACAATACGCCACCGCGACATAGTACGAAGGCGTGCTCGATGACGTTCATCAGCTCGCGGACGTTGCCTGGGAACCGATGGCTCATCAGAATCGCCAGGGCCTCTGAGCTCAGGTGGGAGACCTCCTTGTCCTGTAGTCTATTGAAGCGATCGATGAAGTGCTCCACCAGCAGGGGGATATCCTCGGGGCGTTCGCGCAGGGGTGGGATGCGCAGCACCATGACCTGAATGCGGTAGTAGAGGTCCTCGCGAAAGGTGCCCTCGGCGACGAGCGCCTCTAGGTCGCGGTTGGTGGCGGCGACGACCCGCACGTCGACCGACCGGGTCTCGGTGCCGCCTAGGGGCTCGATGGTTTTTTCTTGCAGCACTCGGAGTAGTCGTACCTGCAGGGCCGGCGAGATGTCGCCGATCTCGTCGAGGAAGATTGTTCCGCCGTGGGCTAGCTCGAAACGACCGGGCTTGGCGGCGCGGGCATCGGTGAAGGCGCCGGCTTCGTAGCCAAACAGCTCGGACTCTAGCAGGGAGTCCGGCAGCGCCGCGCAGTTTACCGCGATTAGGGGGCCGTCCCCGCGGCCGCTGAGTTGGTGGATGGCGCGGGCGAACAGCTCCTTGCCGGTGCCGCTCTCGCCCTGGAGCAAGACGGTGGCGATCGACTCGGCGACCTGGGGCAAAATCGCGAAGAGCTCCTTGAACCGCGCGCTCTTGCTGACGATGTCGTAGAAGCTGTGCTGTTGGCGCAGCTCCTGGCGCAGGGTCTCGACGACGCTCAAGTCTCGGAAGGTCTCGACCCCACCGACGATCTCGCCGGCCTCGTCGCGCAGGACGGCGGTGGAGATCGAGATCGGGATGCGCCGGCCGTCGTGGCGTATGATGTAGGCTGCCTGATGGACAAAGGGCTCACCGCTGGTCATGGTGCGGCGCAAAAAACAGCCCGACTCGCAGATACTCGCCCGGAAGACCTCGAAACAGTGGCGACCGATCGCCTCTTCGCGCTGGGTGCCGGTGATCTGCTCGGCGGCACGATTGAAATAGGTGACCCGCCAGTCGCGATCGACGGTGAAGACGCCGTCGGCGATCGAGTCGAGGATGGCGTCACGCCAGGAGGAGGTCGCCGAGGGGAAATCCACGGGCGCCAGCGTAGCAGAATTCGATCAGCCGGACACCACCGGGCCGGGCTGATGGGTATCCCACCATTTCCGGGCGCGGGCGTTGGACCAGGGCTCGAGGTCGGTGAGGTCCAGGGTCTCGAGGCGCGCCAACAACGCCGCGGCATCACGCGGCCGGTCGTTTGGATCCTTGGCGAGGCAGATCATCACCAGCTCCTCTAGGGCGGAGGGCACCGGTAGCTCGGTTCGTTCGCTGACCAAGGGCGGCACGTCGTTGACGTGCTGAACGATCAGGCTCACCGGCGACTCACCCGTGAACACCAGCTCGCCGGTGAGCAGCCAGTAGGCGAGGCAGCCGAGCATGTAGACGTCGGCGGTGGCTGCGATCTCGGTTTTGCCGAGCGCCACCTCCGGGGCCATGAAGGCCGGAGTCCCGGTGGCGACGCCATCCACGGTCAACTTGGCGTCCTCGTGCACCGGGTCGATGTCCTTGACCAAGCCGAAGTCGAGCACCTTGACGAAGTCGTAGTCGGGGCCCAGCCGACACAAAAAGACGTTGGCCGGTTTGAT
>JAUUZB010000832.1 GCA_030590185.1 Deltaproteobacteria bacterium | reverse complement strand
TCCTCGAGATCTTCATCGATGGCGTGTTGGTCGGCGGCCGGACCAACTACCGTTTCCGCAACACCGCCGACATCTACATCGACACCATGAAATTCTACAACTTCATGGGCGGCGGCGACATCAGCTACGCGCCGGACCACGATCAGTACAATTGGTGGGACGACATCCTGCTCTTCTACTACACCGACGCGCCGGAGAACGCCGACGTCCCGCGGGGCAACGTGGCGAGCTCAGCGGGTCGGGTCCTCTCGCTGCCCAACTGGCCGAAGTAGCCGGCCACAACCCGGCGCGCGGCTGCCAACCGGACCCGGTGACTGATCCGGCTGGCTGAGGGCCTCAATATGTGACTTCTCAGGTCCAGTTCAGATATTCTCGCGGGTGATATTCTGATTCTCGTGTGAGCTAGACTCAGGTTCCGCCATCACACAACGATCATGCGGTTGAGATGAGCCGGCGCCTCCCGCTTCCCACGGTGCCAGTGCCGAGCTCGAGTGCTGTTGTCACCGTTGTGCCCGCCGTCACCCCAACCCGCCTCCGCCTCTATTCTGACGTCCCCCTTCCTCTTCCGATTGCCTATCTGGCCCTCATCCGCCTTTTGCCGCTTGTCGGCTATCTTGCCGAGGGAGGGAATTGCTGGCTGGAAATCGCTGTACGCACGGGACAGCCTTCCCACCTCGATCCCATCTTGGCCACGGGGCGGCATCCGCGCCATACTGGGCAGTCGGTGACCACGGGGTCGGGGTGATGATGGCGAAGAAAGAGCTCGGTGAAACGCAATTGCTGTTTGCGGTGATCGCCGTGCAGGTCACCGACCTCAGCGCCACGCGCTTGCACGCCACCGCTGCCGCCTGGAGCGCCGAACGCGAGACCGACTTCCCTACCTACCTCGTTGAGCAGGGACTGATCAGCGAATCCGATCGCGCCCTGGTGGACCAGGTCGTGGCGCGCATGGCCGGGGCCGGTGGGTCGGATCGATCGGGAGAGAACCCACCCGACACCATTCACGAGGCCCTCGAGGTTTTGAGTGAAGGGGCCCGCGATACACTGAACTCGTTGCGGGTCGCAGCCCCCGAGTCGGTGTGGCTCTATTCTATTGGCGGCTCTCCCGGCACCCTGCCCGGGGAGCAGGCCGAGGCCGTGGATTCCGACGTTGTCCCGGGCGCGGGATCCGACGTCACCCCCGAGACCTCTGGCCGCTACGAGATCATCGCTGAACAGGGACGCGGCGGCGCCGGTCGCGTACTGATCGCCTTTGACGCCCACATTGGCCGGAGGGTCGCCCTCAAGAAGCTGCTCACGGGGTCGCGGTCGGGCGGTTCCGGCCGCACAGCAACCGGGTCGAACACCATCGCCGATGAGCGTTTTCTGCGCGAGGCGCGCATCACCGGTTGTCTCGAGCACCCTGGGATCGTTCCCGTGCACGAGCTCGGACGCCACGCCGACGGCAGCCTCTACTACACGATGAAGCTGGTGAGGGGGCAGACGCTTCGCGAGGTTCTCGCTGGCTGCCGAACCATCCGGGATCGCCTCGCCCTCCTCGATCACTTCACCCGGCTGTGCCAGGCGGTCGCCTACGCTCACAGTCGTGGGGTCGTGCATCGCGACCTCAAGCCCGACAACGTCATGGTCGGTAGCTTTGGTGAGACGGTGGTGCTCGATTGGGGGCTCGCCAAGGTTGGGCCCGGGGATAGCGAGCCGGCGCTGAACGACGCCCAGCCCCGGGATCCGGATCACCCTTCGGGGAGCGACCGCCCCACGGCGAGCTTGGCCGCCCCGGAATTCCTACCCCTGTCCGATACCGGATCGAAAACGGTTCACGGCACGGCCATGGGCACGCCGTCCTATATGTCACCCGAGCAAGCGGACGGTGAGCTCGAGGTCGTGGGTCCCCGCAGCGATGTTTGGTCCCTCGGCGCGGTACTCTACGAGTTGCTCTCCGGGGCGCCGCCCTTTGTGGGGAAAACGGCGCTGGAGATCATTGCCCGGGTGCACAGCGAGGATCCCAAACCCCTGCGGGAGGTCTGCCCAGAGGCGCCGGCGGAGCTGGTCTCCGTGTGCGAGCGCGCCCTGCGGCGGGATCCCGCCGAGCGCTATGCGGACGCGGCCGAGCTGACCGAGGATGTGGAGGCATTCGAGCGCGGCGCCCGGGTGGGCTCCCACGCCTATACGACCTGGCAATTGTTCCGGCGTCTGTTGGGGCGCAACAAGGCCGCTAGCGCCTTTGCGGCCCTGGCCCTGGGCGCGATTTTATGCGGGCTGCTCGCCACCGCTTGGTCCTTGAACGAGGAACGTGAGGCGCGCCGGATCGCCGCCGAGCAGCGTGACACGGCGGAACAAAACCTGGCCCAGGCCTTTGTCGCGCGAGCCAGGACCGCCGAGCAAACCCACGCGGCGCTCCTCTACGCGGCGGCGAGTCTTGAGTTGGACGAGCTTCCCGAGGCCCGGGGGGTCCTCTTGCGCGAGCTGAGTCGGGCGCGACCCCGGCTGCGTTGGATCGGCCGGCGCGGACCCGACTGCGCCAGCGCTTGTTTCTTGCCGGGCAATCGTCTGGCCTGCGGCCGGGACATGCATGGCCTGCGGATCTTCGATCTGGCGAGCGGTGACGTCGTGAGCTCGTTGCAGGGGGACCGGGTGGCGACACCCTGTGTCTCGGATGGAGAGCGCCTCTGGGTGGGTTCCCGAAGCGGCACGGTGCGGGTGTTTGCGGTTGATTCACTCGAGTTGCGCGACACGTTCCAGGTCGGTCACGCGCCGGTGGTCGCGTTAGCGCTCGATGAACGTCACGACGCGGTGGTGGTGTTTGCCGAGACGGGCGAGGTGTACAGGCGCGAGCTCGGCGGCGCGAGCCCGTCTGCGCCCGGTGCCCTCGAGGTCCCCTGCGACGCCGTGTTGGAGGCCTCGATGGCGTCGAGCTCCGACCGCCTGGTGGCGCGCTGTGCAGACGGCAGCCTGTGGCAGGGATCCTCGCCGGGCAACGCCGTTGAGCCGTTGCTGCTGCCGCCGGAATTGCTCGCCACCGCCCGACCCACGGCCCTCACCATCTCGCCCCTCGGTGATCTTGCCGCGCTGGGCCTCTCGGATGGGCGCGTGATCCTAGCACCCCTCGGCGATGGCGTCCCCCGGGAGGTGGCTCATCCCCACGCGGGTGAGGTTAGCGCCGTGGCGTTTGCCGCTCGGGGCGAGCGCCTGCTCACCGGGGGATTCGATGGCCGAGCCTGTATCATCGAGGTGAGCGGCGGCACGCCGCGGTGTTCGGACCCGACTCCTGCTGTGGTAACTGGTCTCGCCGCCGATCCCGAAGGCGATCGTTGGGTGAGCTTTGGCCGGAGCCATTTATCCCTGTGGAGTGGTGCCGAACAAAGGCTCCTCCGTCGCTCGCAAGGGCACACGGCATGGAGCTACGCCAGCACCTTCAATCACGATGGCTCGGAGTTGATCACT
>JAUUZB010000113.1 GCA_030590185.1 Deltaproteobacteria bacterium | reverse complement strand
TTATCTTCACCCTCGTCTCTCCACCCAGTGACTATGTGGTGCAGGTCCGGGCGGTGTTGATCTTCGGGCTGGGGACCTGCGTCGCCCTCGGGTGGTGGTGGGGGCTGCGGCGCGTCGGCGTCTTCCGGGGAGCTGTTTTTGTCTCAACGAGCCAGGACGTCCTGTTGGCCGCCGCCATCGTGCTCAACTGGACGGTCTATCCAGGAGGCCAGATTCTGCCGACCCAGCTGCAGTTCGGGGTGGGCTTCGGCATTCTGCTCGGGGTCCTCGTGCTCACGGCTATTCGCCTCGACTACCGGACGGTCCTCTTGGCCACCGTGGAGTGCGTGATCTTCTACCTCGGCCTGGCGGTGCTGGTGGCGACGGCGGGCTCGCTCCGTTTTGTGGCGGCGGTGAACCAGAGCTACCTGGCGGACACCGTGAACACGGTCGACTTCGGTGGCCGGATCGCCACCCTGATCATCGTCGGAGGCATGCTCGCCTATCTGAACTACCGGGTGGATCGCCTGGTCCAACGGAGCATCCGCACCACCCTGCAAAAGCAGCGGCTCGGTCAGTTCATCAGCACCAACGTGGTCGAGGCGATCGAGTCGGGGGAGGCCCGGCTCGATCTCAGCGGTCAGCGAAGACGCATCGCGATCCTCTTCTGCGACATCCGCGGCTTCACGAGCCTGAGTGATGTGCTCGCTCCGGAGGCTCTGCTCGATTTTCTCCATGGCTACTTCGAGGTCGTGGCCGAGGAGGTCTTCGCTCACCGGGGAACCCTGGACAAGTACCTCGGGGATGGCTTCATGGCCCTCTTCGGCGCACCCGCAACGCTCTCGGACCCCTCCCAGGCGGCGCTCGAGTGTGGCCTCGCCCTGCTCGAGAAGGTGCGCGACCTCGAGCCCGTCGACGGCAAACCCCTGCGCATCGGCATCGGCATTCACACCGACGAGGTGGTGGTGGGCAACCTCGGCACCGAGGCCTACAAGAGTTACACGGCGATTGGTCGGGGGGTGAACGTGGCGGCGCGGATCGAGTCGGCCACGGCCAAGACCGAGGTCGGTATTCTTTTCTCCCGCGCCGTGCGGGACGACCTCGATACGAGTTGGCAGGTCGAGGAGGTGGGCACCTTTGAGCTCAAGGGCATCACCGAGCCTCAGGTCCTCTACACGGCTCGCCGGTCCTCCGATGCTGCTTCGCGATGATCGCGGTGCAGGCGTCGGCGCAGCCTCGAACAGTCAAGCCTTGGCAACGATCTCGTCGTAGAAGGCGACCAACTTCGCCGTCGTCCACCCGGGCTCACCCGGCGGGGCGAGCTCGACCAGCCAGGGGGCCGCCTCCTGGATAGTCCCGAAGACCTTGGTCGGCCGGGTGGGCCGACTGAGCAGCAGTATCGTGGAGATAAAGGCACGCGCCGTGGCGGCGATCAGGCCCTCGGCCGCGACGATGTGGGCACCGGCCTTGGCGCGGATGGCGTTTTCGGTGGTTTGCTGCGCGGCCTCGGCCCGAGCCTCGGCGCTGAAACGGGCCTTGCCCCGCAGCATG
This sequence comes from Deltaproteobacteria bacterium, assembly GCA_030590185.1. The sequence continues at coordinate 6,752 of JAUUZB010000113.1, read as the reverse complement.
ATGTTCAAGAACAGGGTGCCCTGCGGGTAGGTGCCGGCGAGCGTAATGCCGGCTTTCTTGACCTGCTTGAGCAGCTCGACGCTCGGCGGTCCGAGCCAGACCGCGGCCAGGGCGTTGTGTTGGGTGGCGATGAGGGTGATTTCGTTGTGCAGCGCGATGTTGATCATGGCAAACCCTTCTCTGCCCTGCGCCAAACCGGCGGCGGAGGCAAGCCCCGGCGATTTCAAGGTTCCGGCTGCGTGGGCGTTGCCCCCCGCACCCCGCGCCCCGGCAGCTCACCAAAGGCGGCCAAGGAATAGTCGCGCAGCGCCCGCTGCGCCTCGCCCCGATAGGCCTCCACCGCCCCGAGGGCCCGGAAGTGTTTCGCCTCTGGTCGTTTGCGCTGTAGGGCCCGGTGGGCGGCCTCCCAGCGTGCCGGGCGTGGATCGAGTTGGTGATCGACGTCCCGGGGTTCCCACATCGTTTGGGTCAACCAAGCCACGCGGAAGATCGCCTCTGGGCTCGGCTGGGGCGCGGCGAGCCCGACCCCAACGAGGAAGATCACGGCCACCCACCCGGCGATGCCGAGCCGCCAGAGGTGCGAGCGGATCGCCTCGACTCCCATCCTCCGCCCGGGCAAGCCCGCGGCCATCCAGATCGCCAACCCGGCCACCGCCATCAGCACCGGCACCATCCCGGCGGTGGAGCTCAGCCCGAGGGTGGTCCCGAGGCTGTAGGAGAACTGCAGCCGGGCGAGCAGCGGCAGGGCCAACTCGTACACCGGCGCGGCCAGCTCCTCGGGGAAGCCGGGCAAGGTCAGGGCCGTGGCGCAACACGCCACACAGCCGGCGAGCACGAAACCACGGATCAACGGATCAACAAACCGCCAGCGCTCGATTAACCGCTGCCACCCCAGGGCGGCGAGCACCGTGGCGGCGGGCAGGGCGCTGACCAGAGGGCGCGGGCCCACGGACCAGCCGCCGATCCAGTAGCCAAAGCCGGTGGCGACCCACAACAGGCCGCCGAGGTTGGCGGCGAGCAACATCACCAACCAGCGGCGGGGGGAGCGCAGGTCCCCTAGGCCGACTAGAGCCAAGACGAGCCACGGGGAGAGGGTCAGCAGACCCCGTTGGGTGCCGATGGTTAGCTCCAACAACGCCCGCGGGTTGGGGAGCCCGACGCCGACCAGGCCGCTGCGATGTACCTCACGGAAGGTCGGGTTGATGATGAACTCGTAGCCGGTGGTCAAGGGTCCCCCAAAGGCGACCGTGTGGTAGAGCGCGCCCGCGGCGAGCGGCAGAGCGGCGCCGGCGGCGAAGTAGAACAGGCCGCGCCACGGCCGGGGAGCGCCCACGAGCGCGTAGGCGCCGATCAGGATCGCCACGGGCAGGGTAGGGTACTCGGTGATCGCGGCCAGCCCCGCGCACAGCCCCGCGAGGTAGCGCCAGCTCCCCTTGCCACCGCGGCCCCACCAGGCCGCAGCCAAGGCGATGCCGATCATCCAGGCCGCTGCCTGGTGGCCGACGAGCTTGAGGCCGTAGGCAAAGGCGGGGGTGGCGAGGGCGTAGGCGATTTGGACCGCGACCGCCAGGCGCCGGCTCAGTCCGAGATGCCGCAACCAGGTGCCGAGCACCCACAACCACAGCGCCGTGGGGATGATGATCAACAGGCTGCGCAACAGCCGCAGAAGGGTTGCGTTGGTGAGCGACCCGGCGTCGACGAATAGCCGCGCCAAGCCGTAGACCGGGACGCCGAGCAGGGAGAGGCCGGGCGCCTTGTCGCTGTACAGCCGGCCGTCGAAACGGGCGCCGTCGGCGAGTTGGCCGTGGCGGCGAACCTGGGCATCGATCGCCGGGGTGTGATCATCCACCAGGGCCCGGGTGGTGTAGAGCCGCACCAGCTCATTCGGCGGGCGCAGCCGGCTCAGGTGCGGCGCCGGCCACAACATACAGAGCCCGAGCACCACGGCCACGATCCCCGGGGTTGCCAGTTGGCGGGGCCGAAGGGCCCACATGGGGCGGGCCCAGGGGCCAACCGCGGCGATGAGCCGTTGCATCACAACGCTGGGCCCTCGATCAGGGTGAAGGCCGCGGCCGGGGTCGGTCCGATCACGCGTATAGTCAGATCCCCCTCCCCGGGCGGGATCACCAACGGGCATCGCCCCTCGCACTCGGTCTGCACCTCGGCCTCGCCGCGGCGCAGGATCAGCCGGGCCGTTCCGGCCTCCAGGCTCTCGAGCCAACCCTCGAGCCGACTCGGTGGCGATGCGACACGCAGCTCACCGCTGCTTCCGGCACGGGCCGCGCTGAGCCGGACGCCGGCCCAGACTTCGCCCGCGGTGGCGAGCAGATCGGGGATGAACCGCAGTCCCTTGCCGCAACCATAGCCCCCGTCCTCAAAGCGATGGCGGCAGGGAGCCTGGCCGGTGCCGTGGTCGGCCACCGGCGCCCAGGTTGCCCAGCTGTCCAACAGGCTCCAGCGCCGGGCGCGGGTCCAGCGGTGATCGGCTGCATCCGTCCTTGACTCTGCGAAGCCGAACCGCGCCAGGTCCAGGTCGACCCCGGGCGCGGGGATCAGGGCGTCGAAGGGGAGATGATCAAACCGCAGCGTCCCGCCCATGGCGCCGATCGGCAGGGCGGCCACGCCCGGGTACGCCCCGGCGGCGTCGACCGCGTCCTCCCCTGGCACCAAAATCAGCTCGCGGTCCGGGCCGGTGCGCGCGGGCGCCGGTCGCAGGCTGTGGAGCGCGAGCCCGCCAGCGAACAGGGGTGAGAGGGCGAACAGGGTCGCTGCCACCGTTCTGGCCATCGCCTCGGTGTAGCACGCACCGGGACCCGGGGTCACCGATCAGATCTCTCGCCATCGGAGCCCTCGGCGCCCCATGGGAAATAGCGCTTGGCCGGGATCTGGGCCGGTGCTAGCGTTGGGGCGTGCGAGGCTTTGTCCTAGCGGCGGGGTTCGGCAAGCGCATGGCCCCCCTGACCGCGGTGATTCCCAAACCGCTGCTGCCAGTGGGCAATCTCCCGTTGATCGGGTACGCCATCAAGCTCCTTGCCCACCACGGCATCACCGAAGTTGCGGTCAACCTCCACCACCTCGGTCGCGAGCTCAAGGCCGCCCTCGGAGACGGGTCGGACTATGGGGTGAAGATCACCTACAGCGTCGAGGAGGATGAGATCCTGGGCACCGGCGGCGGTCTCAAGCAGATGGCTGAGTTTCTCAACCAGACCTTCGTGGTGGTCAACAGCGACACCATCATCGATGTCGACCTCGGCGAGGTGCTCGATAGTCATCGGCGCTCCAACGCCCTGTCCACCATGGTCCTGCGCGAGGATCCCCGCCAGGACCAGTTTGGCCTGATCGAGATCGACGACGACAACCGGATCCAGCGCATCCTCGGCCAAGCTCCCAAGAACGGCGCCACCCCCGCAAACCTCAGGCCCCTGATGTTCACCGGCGTGCACGTCATGGAGCCGCGCTTTCTCGATTACATCCCAGCCGGGGTGAACACCTGCGTCAACCGCTACGGCTACACCAAGGCCCTGACCAATGGCGAGGTTCTCAACGGCTTTGTGGCCGAGCGCTACTGGGCCGACTTTGGCACCCCGAGCCGCTACCTGCGCGGCAACCTCGATGCCCTCGAGCAGAAGATCGACTTCCCCCACGCCGATGCCCTCGCCGGCTTCGCCTTGACCCCGCGCAAGGATGTGGCCGAGGTCGTGCGCATGGGGGAGGACGTGCAGATCGGGGCGGGCGCGGTGATCCTGCCGCCCGTGGTGCTCGGCAATGGAGCGCGGGTGGGGGAAAAGGCGACGGTGGGGCCGTTTGCCGTGGTTGGCCCCAAGGTTTCGATCGGCAAGGAGGCCACGGTCACCGAGGCGGTGCTGCTCGAAGGTGCCAAGATCGACGCAAACACCGTGGCACGGCGCGTCATCGTCAGCCGCAAGGCAACGATTCAGGTCGAGGAGGCCTCCGGGGACTGTAGTCCGGAGGCATCACCCGACGCCGTGGCAGGCGCGGCGTCGGATTCCAGCGCCTGATCGCGCCTGCCGGGCTCCCGGCTCGCCCTCGATCCAGCGCTCCCCCCGGCCCCGCGCGGCCGCCTGAGGCGACTGCTCGTCCCGAGGGGAGCGGTCGGTCGCCTCGAGGGCCGCGTCGACTCCGCGTCGGAGCGTTATTAAGTCTAGCAGTTTCGTAGGGTTATGAGTGATGCCAGGGACGGGGGATCACCCGCGCGCGCTGGGCCGTAGGGCTGGGAGCGGCCCTACGAACCCGCACGCAGGAGAAGGAGCGCGACCCCGGTTTATCCAACCGTGATCTAGCTCGTCTCAACCCCGCCCGCACAGAATTGTGAGGTCAAGGCTGAGTTCCAGCCCATAGGTTCAGCAACAGGCGTGCCAGCCTGCGAAAAGCCCTAAGTGGATCTAATCCAATGAGATTTTGGAACTTTAGCCGTGCCCGGTCGCGACTTGGGTCAGTTTCGGGCTAACGCAGCGTGTAATGACCGTGACATCTATGTCGTGTGGGACAGGATCATGACTCATTTCTTCACACGTCCCGGTCGGCTCAGGTGATCAGGTCGCGGATGGAGACCACGATGATCAAGGCGATCAGGAGCAAGAAGCCGATGCCGTGGACCATCCCTTCGATTCGTTCGTCCACCGGCTTGCCCCGGATGCCCTCGACCACCAGGAAGACCAGGCGACCGCCGTCCAGGGCGGGTAGGGGCATCAAGTTGAGCAGGAACAGGCCGATGGAGAGCCAGGCAAGAAAATGCAGGAGCTCGCCAATACCCTTTGCCGCTTGGAGCGAGACCATCTTGACGATGCCCGGGATGCCCGAGAGCTGGCCCTCCTGGGTGCCGCGCACCATGCCCCACAACAGACCGGCCTGCTGCGCTGTTTTCTCCCAGGCGTAGACGAAGCCGTACAGGATGGACCGACCTGGGTCGAGTCGCACGAGCTCGAGCTCCCGGCCGATGCCGACCTTGCCGGTGTCGTTGACGCGCATCGGCGTGACGGCATAGACCAGCCGCTCCTCGCCCCGTTCGACCTCCACCAGGATCTCGCGTTCGGGGTTTTGGGAGACGGCCGCCACCAGGGCGGGCCAGGTCTCGACCGGGGTGTGATCCACCGCCACGATGCGGTCGCCCACCAACAGGCCTGCCTTGGCCGCTGGCTTGCCCGGGAGGAGCTCGCCAATGGCGGTGGAGTTGTCGTCGGCGCGGTTGAGGCCGACCGTGGCCGCGAGCACCATGATGAAGACCGCGGCCAGCAGCCAGTTCGTTACCGGCCCGGCTGCGATCACGGTCAGGCGTTGCCAGACCGGCTTGTTTCGGAAGCTGCGTTCGTCCGGCGGGGGATCCCCCTCCGCCGCCGGGCCCATGCCGTCGATCTGGACGAAGCCGCCGAGGGGCACGGCCGCGATTTGCCACTCGGTCTCGCCAAAACGTCGTTTGATCAGGGTCGGGCCAAAGCCGACCGAAAAGCGTAACACCCGCATGCGCCAGACCCGGGCCAGAAGGTAGTGACCGAGCTCGTGCAGCACGATCAGGAGCGACACCCCGAGGATGCCCTTGATCACGGAAGTGGCGTCCATGGCTCAGGTTCGCTCGTTTGAGTGGAGGCGGCCGACCGGGCCGGCATCGGGATGCGTCATGGCACCCCGGATATCGGACTCGGGCCAGGCCTTCAAGCGGGCGCCGTGGAATAACCGTCCGGTAGCTTCCGGTTGATCTAGGGGACGGCGATCTGTACAGAGGGCGGCGATCGCAACGAACATTCGCGCGCGGGGCGAACAGTCAAAAAAACTGCAAAAACAACCGGCTATGCCCAGGTCATAGCTTTGACACACCGGCCGGGGAATCCATATCATTACCGTGGACCCGTACGTCTGGCGACTGGATGAAGTACCCCGTTGTATTTGGCAAATACCTGCTGCTCGAGCGTGTGAACGTGGGCGGCATGGCCGAGGTCTTCAAGGCGAAGACCTTTGGGGTGGAGGGTTTTGAGCGCGTCCTCGCCATCAAGCGGATCCTGCCGAACATGGCGGATGACGATGAGTTCATCAACATGTTCGTCGACGAGGCGCGGATCTCGGTTCAGCTCAGCCACGCCAACATCGTCCAGATCTACGAGCTCGGAAAGTTCGACGACCAGTACTACATCGCCATGGAGTACATCGCGGGCAAGGACCTGCGGCAGCTCCTCGACAAGATCCGCAAGGAAAAGGGCTCCCTGGCCACGCCGTTGATCGCCTTTGTGGTCAGCAAGATCTGCGACGGTCTCGACTACGCACATCGCAAGACCGACCCGGCGGGCCGCCCGATGAACGTCGTCCATCGCGACGTCAGCCCGCAGAACATCTTGGTCAGCTACGAAGGCGCGGTCAAGGTCACCGACTTCGGCATCGCCAAGGCGGAGGATCGTGCCTCCAAAACCCAGGCCGGCGTGCTCAAGGGCAAGTTCGGTTACATGTCGCCGGAGCAGGTGCGCGGCCTCGAGATCGACCGGCGCTCCGACGTTTTCGCGGTCGGCATTTTGCTCTACGAGATGGTCACCGGTAAGCGGCTGTTCATCGGCGAGAGCGACTTCTCCACCCTGGAGAAGGTGCGCAACGCCGAGGTGGTCCCGCCACGCGAGATCGACCCCGACATTCCGGAGGAGCTCGAGCGGGTGATGCTCAAGGCCCTCGCCCGCGAGCGGGACGAACGTTACCTATGGGCGTCCGACCTCCACGAGGACCTGCAGCAGTTCCTGATCGAGGGCACCACC
>JAUUZB010000543.1 GCA_030590185.1 Deltaproteobacteria bacterium | reverse complement strand
TGTCGGCGCTATCATACTGAAAGCCGTCGATGTGTGGCGCAACATAGAGCTCTATCGACGCCAGGGTCGAACCGGGCACGTTGGCGGATATCTGAACCTCGAAAAAACCTGTGACGGTGCCGACCGAAGCGGGTGTGAAGGACGTGATCTCAGGTTGATGAAACTCGAACGAATACTCCATCTCAGCCTGCCTCTGCTGTCCCTCATCGCTCCAGCTCGAGATCTGAACGGTTTCGGTCTCACCCGAGGTTGGGAAACCCGCTATGAACGCGGCCGTCCCAATGGGGTCAGTCTCCCAACGACCGCCGGTCTCGTGCAGCACCATCAATGGGAGGGGGGTGGTGCCGGCGTCAATAAAGGTGACCAAGGTACCGCCGTTCAAGAGGTCAACGGAGCTTGAGATCACCAGGCTGACGCGTGAGTGACAGCCGAGGGTCGAACCGGAGACCGGGGTGATATCTGAAAAGATTGGCGCGCCTTGGCACTCAACGGATCCGATCGTGGGGTCCTCATCAGCGCAATCGAGACCAATATCATAGCCCACGTAGGGCTCATTCGTCAGCTCGCCATCGGCGTCACAGTCGCGGAAGCTCCCGCCAGGGAGAATCTCAAAATATCGGTATTCATCGAGAGGATAGCAGTCACTGCCATCGTCGACGGTGTCACCATCGGAGTCCGCCATGGTCGGATCGGTACCCAACATCAGCTCATCGAGGAGTCCCAAGCCGTCGGCGTCGTCATCACCGCCATCGCCCTCGCGGCCGATCGTATCGAGGGGTTGGTCCAAGAAGTCAGGCGATGCGTAGTCGCCACTGGCGACGATGAAGGGTTTCGATTCCCACCTGCCCAAAAAGAGACGCGGCTCGGTGGTCCCAATTTCTACCCCAGAGAATACAATCTCGAGAGTATAATCGCCGGGCTCCAGATCGATGGTTCCGCTGAAACTGGGAGGATCATCGACACCCCGCGTGAGGTCCGTGCCCTCCCCCGGGCTCTCGCCGGCAGGCACGGGGTAGGCCGTGGCGTCGATGTCTTCCACCAGATTCTCGGCGGCGATGCGAAGCTGACTGGGCGGCACGAGTGACATGCCCGGTTGATCAGCGTCGCGCGGACCGCAGGACCAGGCCATCGCGGCGATGAAGCCAGAAACCACAACCCAGGCTGTCCCATCATTGCGGCTCATCATCGGGAACCTCCAAAGGCGTCGCCGGAACCAATGGCAATGGTCACACCGCTCGATTCAGAACCACCCATCATTGCCGCTCCAATCCCAGCGGCCGTACCCCCAGCCACCACGACGCCGGCAACCGTCCAGAACCACCAACGCGTATAGATGGGATCAGCCGGGACCTCCTTCTGGTCCGCCGCTAGGGAGGCGAGCTCATCGGCCTTGATGATCACCCAGGCTTCGTAGGGAATCATGCCTTCGAGGACGATCCACACCCGGTGGGCGCCGATGGTGAGGCCCGTGATCTCACCTGCCGGAACGCTAGCCCGCAGCTGATCGTCGACCAATATCTGGCTGCCGGTCAGCGCGTTGACCACCTCGAGACGACCGGTGGCCCCCTGCTCAAAGAGCCGAGTGACCATCGTCTCGGCGAGGTCGAGCAGGCCGAGCTCTTCACCACCCCAGGTTTCGGTGATGTCGGCGAGCGGTTGAGCGATCTCGGCCTCCACCGCCGACAGCGACAGGGCATAGCCCTTGTCCGCCTTGCTCAAGCGCCCAAAGACCACGAGGTTCACACCGAGGCCGCCGGCGATCTCGGCCATGCAGCTCTGATCGTCGCAGCCCATCATCTGCATGGTGGCGTCGTGCTCGAGCATGGCGCGGATCCCCTCGGCGGTCATGACCGTTACCCCGGGGCGTTTGCCGAGGACCTGGGCGACCCGCGTGGCGATCTGCTTGGCGAGCCCCGGATCGGCGCCGGCATCGACCTTGGGATCCAACACGGCGATCCGCGGGTACCTAGCCTCCTGGGCGACGACGATCTCGGTCTCCCCCGCCTTGGGCAGGATGACCCAAACCTGCAACGGCTTGGTGTCGCGGCCAGTGACCGTGACCAAGTGGGCGCCAATCGCGAGGCCTGGGATGGTGCCATCCGGCGCCAGCTCGTGCTCCCGCCCGTCGACCTTCACGTTGCTGCCCGGCGCCGTACCCTTGAGACGCAGGGTTGCCTTGGCGCCACGGTCGCGTAGTTGCTCGGCCGCCGCAGCGGCGACTTCGGTCATGCGACCGGGATCTCCGCCCCAGCGTTGTGTGACGTGGTGATGGTGTCCCGCGGTGCTCGGCTCCTAGGCCAGGGTCTGGATGATCTTGCCCTCTCCACGGGTGAGCCGGCCGACGACCACGAGCTGTGTGCCGAGCTTCTCCACCACCCCTGGCGCACAGGCTTCTTCGGCACAGGCTAATATATCGGCCGCCTCATCGGGGTGTTGGGCTCGAACATCGTCGGGCGTCACGATCTCGACGCCGTCGAGGCCACGTAGGACCTCGACAACCTTGGCGGTCAGCTCCGCTGCCAATGCAGCGTCAGCAGGAAAGGCGGCAATCTCGAGGACAGCCAAACGTCCGCTGCTCGGTCCAGCTGCGATCATGGAGGTGGTCACTAGCAACGGTAGGAGCATTTCTCTGCCTCATTCGGGGTGCCGTCCCCCTTTTGATTTGGCCCAATATGATACCCGTGGGGCAAAAATGCCACCACCAAAACCTCAGTCATCACGGAAGGTACCGGCTGGCCGGCGAGATTGAACGCTCAGGGAGTCTCGCTGGCGCCGAGGTCGGGGGCGGTGCCGTTGTATTGGTTCGGCCCTGGGCCGTTGACGTCGAGCTGGAGATCCATGCCCGCGTCGATCGCCTCACTGGCCAGCAGCAGGCGGAAGTCGCCGCTGGTCGCACCGTAACAGGCCGGCTCGCCCACAATCGAATCGGGGCCCGGTGCGCCGTCGGAGCGGTTCCCGGTGTCGTTGGCGTGGTAGAGATTGAAGTTGAGCAGCGCGAAGCTCGCGTCGCTCCCCTGCACGCCCCAGTCGCCGTTGTGGGCAAGAATGTTGTTGCGCGCGTCGAGATTGACGTTGGTGGTGTGTACCGCCACCCCGCTGCCACCGTTGCCGTCGATGGTATTGTGCCACAACTCGATGCCCGAAAGGCCCGAGGCGTCCATGACGATCGCAACCCCCACCTGGCTGTTTTGCCAGATGCGGTTGGCGTGCAATTCGGAGCCATCGCTGCCCGCATCGAATCGCACCCCAGTTGCGCAGTCGTGGATGTCGTTATCCACGATATCTGCTTGGTCGGTGACGACCAGACCAGCGCCGCTGCCGAAGAGCACCTCGTTCCCCGGGCCAAAGTTGGTGCCGTCGGCCCCGAGGATCACCGGCCCGTTGCCGTCAAATCGACAAAAAGCCACCTCATGGTCTTCACCGTCGAGCACCAGCGGCTGCCCGCAATTCTGAATCTCCAGGTAGTAGAGCTCGTGATTCTCGCCCGAAAATTCGATGCAGGGTTCGTCGGCCGGGACCGCCGAGCCGTCGATGATCACCCCTGGCTGGCCGACAATCTTGATGTACCGCTCCGAGGTCGCCGTCGGTAGGCCACTGTCGAGGGCGATCGTCATCGGCCCGGCGAAGGTGATCGTGTTGGGGTTCATGGGTTGCTCGACCTGCGCCATCGCCTCGCGCAGGGAGAGGCCGGTCCCGCCCGTACCGCCGTCGTCCTCGTCCTGATCGGTGTCGACCACCAGCGCGCCCATGCCCCCCGTCACCACCGCCACCGCGGTCGTGAAATCGGAGAGGCCGCCGCTGTCGCGCACCTCGAGCGCTACCCAGAAAACGCCGACCGTCGAGAAGGTGGTCGACGCGGTCTTGGCGGTGGTGAACGTCGTGTCCCAGGTTCCGTCTTCATCGAAATCCCAACGGACCTCGAGTAGCTCCGGGGCATCCTCCGCGTCAAAGGAGCCGGACGCGTCAACCGCAAAATCATCCCAAACCTGATCGGCGGCCGGGGTGATCACGAAGCGGGCGGTGGGCGGGCGGTTCTCCGAGCCGCAAACCGGATCGGCGCCGTCGGTCAGGCCGTTGCAGTCGTTGTCGGCGCTGTCGTCGCAGATCTCGGTGGCATCGGTCCAACAGACATCGCAGGTCTCGTCGCAGTCTTGCCCGAGGCAGGCCGAGGCGGAATCCGAACAGGCCGCGCCGCTGCCGTCGACACAGCTCACGACATCGTGAGACCCGCCGCCCACCGTGCGGTTGGACCAATCGCTTCCGTAGCCGTCGCGGTCCTCGTCGCCGCAGAGGTCGAGACAATCCGGCACGCCGTCTCCATCATCGTCCGTCACGCAGTCATCGGTGCAGCTGCTCGCGGTATCGTTGCAGTCACCGCCGACCAGGCAGATCCCATCGACGTAGCCGTCGCCATCGATGTCCCGATCCACG
>JAUUZB010000190.1 GCA_030590185.1 Deltaproteobacteria bacterium | reverse complement strand
TCACCATCGCCGAGATCCTGGCCACCGAGGACCTGGGCTTGTGTGAGAAGGGCCAGGGCGGCAAATTCATCGAGGCCAAGGAGACCTACATCGGCGGCTCCGGCCCGGCGGTGAACACCGACGGCGGCCTCAAGTCCAAGGGACACCCGATCGGTGCCACCGGCGTGTCGATGGCCTATGAGGTCGTCAATCAGCTGCGCGGCAACTGCGGCGAGCGGCAGGTGCCGGGCGCCAAGGTCGGCCTCACCCACAACGTGGGTGGCATCGGCCAGTACACCTTCGTCAACCTCTTCAAGAAGGACTGAGGCATGTTCAGCTGGTTTGGCAAGGTTAGCTTCGTTGCCTACTCGAAGATCGCCGACTTCGCCGTCCACCTCAAGGACGGTCGCATGATGGGCAGCAAGTGCAAGGAGTGCGGCTTCAAAACTTTCCCGCCGCGGGCTGACTGCCCCGAGTGTTTGAGCGACCAGTTCGAGTTCGTCGAGTACAACGGTAAAGGCACGATCTATACGTATTCCACCATCACCGCGGCCCCCACCGGCTTCGAAGATATGGCACCCTACACGGTGACGGTCGTCGAGCTCGAGGAGGGGGGCCGGCTGGTCGGCTGGCTCGGTGAGAGCATCCCGGTGAGCGACATCGACATCGGCATGGAGGTCCAGGTGGTGCCCCGGATCTTCGAGGAGGCGGAGCAGATCAAGCTCTACCTGACCGTGGAGCAGCCGGGCACGGAGTGGGGCAAGGCGCCCCTGCCCTATGTGGGTCCTAGTCGCCCCTGACGACGAACGCCCTGCCCTCGGCGCCGTGGGCTGTCGAGGGAGCGTCGGCCTGGAGGCGCTGCGGTAGTCGGCCGCGGGTATTGCCGTCGATGCGGATCTCCCCCGGCTCGGCGTGGCGGCACAGCTCGCTGGCGAAGGTGGCGGTGCGCCCAAAGGCGCTGTACTGCCGGGTGTGGGACGAACCGACAAACCCGACCAGGGCCGGCCCGGTGGTGATCCCGATGCGCAGCACCGGACGGTTCGCCTCGGGATCCACCTGCTCGGATACCACCCGCCCGATCTCGAGGGCGGTATCCACCGCCCGGGTCGCGGCATCCTCCTGGGCTATCGGCGCGCCGAACAGCGCCACCACTTGATCGCCGCCGACCCGCTCGAGGGTACCCTGGCTGGCGAACAGCACTTCGATGATGGCGTTGAGATATTTGTTGAGGAGGACCAGGCTTTGGCGACCAGGGCGGGTGCGGTCCATGTCGTCGAAGCCGGTGATCTGGACGCACAGCACCGTGACGTCGCGCAGCTCGCCCCCCCCCATGGCCTTGATCGCCTTTTCATCACGCATCAGCGACTCGGCGCTGCGCCGCGGGAGGAAACGGCGCAACAGGGTACGACGGTTGGCGGCGGTTTGGAGGCGGCGGGTGGCCTGCAGGGTGGCCAGGTAAACTCCCGCGGCGGTGGCGGCGGCCCCTAACGCGTCCACCGGACCGTCGCCGACCTCCTCGGCAGTCTCGGCAAACCGCGCGTGCAGAATGCCGAGCAGGGTCGTCTCGTCCAGGATCGGCACACAGACCGCCAGGGTCTCCGAGTCGACCAGGACCGTCGTCTTCTCGGATTCGACCTGTGCGAGGGCACCGCCGAGGAGCACGAAACGTTCGCTGTAGCCATCACGGCACTTGGTGTACTTCGGGGTGAGCTCGCCGCTCTTTTCATCGACCAGGAGGATCAAACCGTGGGTGACCGCCACCCGAGCGAAGACCTCGTCGAGGAGCGACTCGAGCAGGATATCCTCATCCGGGGCTGCGGACAGCACCTGGCCGATATCGAAGGCCACGCGTAGGTGCTCATAGGTGCTGCGCAGCGTCTCGTCGTCACTGATCTCGGTGACCCGAGGGAAGGCGCCGTCCGGCAGGGTGTGACTGCGTTGTCGGATCGCGCTGTTGGCGATGGATGGGGTGATGGTGATCCGGCGGCGGGGACGATCCGCCTGGCGCGGGTCGACGAAGGAGAAGCGTACCTCCCCGAGCATCAGACGATCCTCGTGGTAGAGGACCGCCTTCTCGATGCGCTTGCCGTTTTGCTGGGTGCCGTTGGAGCTGGCCAGGTCTTGGATTTCGAACTCGCCGTCATCCCGGCGAGTGATCTTGGCGTGCTTTTTGGAAACGGTGTGGTTGCGAACCAGGATGGTGTTGTCCGCCTGACGGCCAATGGTGGTGAGGGTAGCGAGCTCGAACTCGGTGCCCGCTTCGTCATCCAACACCAGCTTGGCCATCTGAGACTCCAGCGACCGCCCATTAGGACGATCGTTCGAGCATCCTACCACCAAAGTCGCCAGGCGGGGGAGCGGCTCAAGCGAGGTAGCGCACCTCCCCCCCGGCGCGGGGGATGGTCTTCTTGAATGTGAGGCGCGGGTAGCCGAGGGTCAGCGCCGCGAAGACCTCGTGGTTGTCCGGGAGCCCGAGCACTCGCTGGGCGTCGGCGCTGCGGTTGCAGCCGGCCGGGATCAACCCGTTGATGCAGGAGCCCACCCCGAGGGTCTCCGCCATCAGCACCGCGTAGGTCGCGGCGATCATGCAGCAGGCGTCCCCTTCCGGCTCGTCGAGGGGAGCGTGGAACAGCATCAGAGCCGGGCTATCGCGGCGCACCTCGTCGCTACTTCCCTCGCGGTACCACCGCACGTACCAGCGCAGGCCGGGGATCACGAATTGCTCCAGGGTCGTGAGCTTCTGCTCGCCGAGCTTGCGCTTGAGCACCATGCGGCCGAAGAAACTGTCGTCGGCCCCGAGCATTTTTTCGTAGAGGGCGTAGACGTGACCGGACAGCTCGGCGAGGGTCTCGGGCGTGTCGAGCACGGTCACGCCGACCGGTCGGCAGGTCGGGGTGGGGGCGAGCTGCGCCGCCTCGGCGATCTGTCCGAGGATCTCGCGGGGCACCGGCTCGTCTTTGTACCGTCGGATGGTCCGTCGGTGCCGAAGGATGGCGAGCAGCTCCTCCGGTTTGGTGGCCAGCGACGGGGCCTTGTGGAAACCGGCGGGATCGATGCCCTGGATCCTAATCGAGTCGGTCGCGCAGACGGCCATGCAATGGCCGCAGTCGATGCAGATGTCGATGCGCTCAGGGTGGAGCGAGGTGACCTTTTCGTCACCGGAGGCGTCGTGCTCGAAGACGCGGCGGGGGCAGATGTCGGCACAGAGGCCGCAGGCGTTGCAGGTCTCGCGGTTGAACTCGATCATCTCGGTACCTCGGTCGATTGGAGGCGGTCCTCGCACATTTGTTTGGGACTGTCGACCGCATCATCGCCGCGATTAGCGCTCACCGATGACAGTCGGTATACGCCTGAGCAATGTCGATATCTGCACGCTGGCTCGGCCCAGTGCTCCTGCTCTGGGTCTCCATCTCGTCGACGGTCCTGGCCGCGCCGAGGAGGATCCCGATCAATCGCCAGTGGGATGTGCTCGAGGTAGGGAAGGCAGACCCCTCGAGCCGCGAGATGTTCTTGCAGGCAGGAGAGCTGCTCGGCAGCTGGGCGATCTATATAGACGCCGTGCGCTTCGATGGCGCCCGCCTGCGAAAGTTGGCCAAACAGGCACCCAAGGAGCCGTTCACGCGCGTCGTGCGTGAGGGGATCCGCCGTCCCCTCGACCTCGAGGATTTCCTCTACTTTCTCGACGACGTGTTGCGGGCGGGCCCCGAGGGCCTGCGCGGTGAGCTGGTTTGGCTGCCGGCGAGCCGAGCCCGTCGCGCCGGCATTTTTCTGCACCCGGATGACGTCTTTTGGGACGACCGGCCGAGGGTCTACGGCCAAGGGGGCGGCGAGATCGAGATCGACAAGCCGGCTAAGGTCGGCCGGTTGCCGCCGGCCGCGGATGGTGAGCTGCTCGGCCCGCGTTGGCGCGGCCGTTTCCCCAATCCCTCCGGCCGCAAGAGAAAGCTCGCGGCCATGGACGCCATGAACCCGTCCGGCTTCGCGAACCGAGTGCGCACTCTGATGAAACAACTGAGTGCACAGGGCGCCACGGTGTTGCTCTACTCGACCGTACGCGAGCCCCGGCGCGGTTATCTCATGTGGGGGGCCTATCACCTGAGCCGCCAGCCGGACGAGGCGAGCCTCGAGGCGGCGGTCACCCTGGTGGAGCAGCGCGACGCGGAGTGGGGACTCGGGGTGAAGATCCGTTGGCGCCACCCGGACGGTTGGGAGGCGACGGTCGAGGCGGCGCGGCAAATGGCCGATGCATACATGATCGCCTACGCCAGCGAGGAGGGCGCCCGGGCATCGCAGCACTATGGCGGCACCGCGGTCGACCTCAACGTCTTTGGCCTGCCGCGCACGCTCCTGCTCACAGCGCCGGACGGCACCGAGCGGCGCTTCGATCTTTCAGCTCCACGGTCGAGTCGGGACCTGAGCCTCACCCCGACGTTGATCGATTGGATCGAGATCCACTTTCAGATGAAGAAGCTGCGGGAGGATTACCCGCACTGGGACGACGGGGCACCGGCACCTGTCGAGTCGCGTTAGCCGATTTGTGTTCAGGCGGCCCGTTGCTCGAGCGCCACGACCCGCGCTTCGAGAGCCGCGATATCCTCGCGGCTGATCCCAACGGTGTCCTGATCGCCGCGGGCCAGCGCGTTGGCGGCCTTGGCCGTTACCTCGGCAGCGAGGATGGCTCCCTCGCGGGCGCCGTCGACGCCCTTCTCGGCGAGCAGCACCCCGACCCGAGCGGCGCGCACGCCGAGCTCCGACAACTTGATCGCGCCTGCGGCGCCGACTCCCACCGCGGCCGCACCGATGTGCCCGAGCACCGCGCCCGCGTGGAGGGCCGCATAGCCGGCGTTGCCGACCGTGTTGGCCGCGGCCTTGCCGGCCTCGGCATAATCATCCCAGGCGTAGCCCGCCGCGTCCTTGGAGAGCTTGATCTCGTTTCCCGCCTTCTCGAACATGCGCTCCGAGAAACTCTTGGCGGAGGGATCGCCGAGGACTTCGACCTGGAGCTTGACTCGCTCCGGGTTGGCGATCGCCTTGGCCATCCAGTTGGCCGCCTTGGCGCAGAATTTCGCCAGGTTCAAAAACGCGATCCGCGCTCCGGCCATGGCTTTCTCGCCGACCCAGCCGGCGGTACCGACCGCGCCGATCGCCGCGGCCTGGGCAGCGTGGCCGACCGCCTCGAGGGCGTTGAGGGTGCCGGAGATGACGTTCTCGAGGGTCTCGCCGGAGCTCCGCAGCGCCTTGCCCACGTGCTCCTGCGCCTTGGTGGCGTTCTCGCCCGCCGCCGCTAGCTGTCCCCCGACACCGTCGTCCATGACTTCGCGGGCGGCGTCGCCCAGCGCGTCGGCGGTGCGTTCGAGGGCCTGTGCGGCACCCTGATAGATGTTCGTCGGTTGGATGGTGGTACTCATGGATGACTCCCCACCGCCGTAGGCGCACCAACGCCGAGGCAGATCTCGAGCTCAAAATCCTCACCGCCGGGCCCAGGTAGACCCGGCGGCGAGGCGACCACTTCCGTAGTGTGTCGTTGCTCGAGCACGTCCACCCGGAGGCGGGCGTGCACGAGAAGGTCGTGGCCTGGTTAGGCCGCGGCCCTCTGCTCGAGCTGCACGACCTTGGCCTCGAATGCCGCGAGGTCCTTGACGGAGATCCCGACCTTGTCCTGGTCGGCGCGGGCCAGACCGTTGGCGGCCGTAGCCGACAGCTCGGCGGCAAAGATCGCCGCGTCGCGAGCGCCTTCGACGCCCTTCTCGGCATAGATCACGCCCACGCGAGCCGCGCGCACGGAGAGCTCGGCCACCTTGGCCACGCCCGCTGCGCCAGCATCGAGAGCCGCTGCGCCGAGATTGACCGCAGTAGCGCCGACGTGCATGGCAGCCCAACCAGCGTTGGCAACGGTGCCAGCCGCGTGACCAATGGCCTCAGAGTAGGAACCCCAGGCATAGTCCAGAGCCTCGGAGGACAGCTTGAGCTGGTCGCCGGACTTCTCGAACATGCGATCGCTGAAGCGCTGCGCGGTCGGGTCGCCGAGGATCTCGGTCTGGAGGGAGACGTTCTCGCTCTTCCCGAGGTGGGCGCCGAGCCAGTTGGCGACTGCGCTAAAGAACTTGGACATGTTCAGGAAACCGAGACGAGCGCCAGCGACGCCTTCCTCAGCAACCCAACCGGCCGTGCCGACCGCGCCGGTCATGGCAGCGGCGCCAGCGTGCAGCCCGGCCTCGGCCACGGCGGCGGTGCCGTCTACGGTGTAGATCCCCGCGAGGACCGCGTTGGTCACTGCGCCAGCAGCGTGGGCGCCTGCCTCGGAGATGTTGTGGCCGGCATTGTCGATGTTCTTGCTGGCGTCAGCGAGAGCATCTTTGGTGGCGGCGTTGAGGTGGTTGGCGCTCTGCTCGAGGGCCGCAGCGGCGCGCTGATAAACGTTGACGGGTCCTACTGTCGACATTCCGAATCTCCTCAGTAAAGGCACCACCCTCCCTTGGATGGAGCCAACATCTATTTCTCGGGTGTTTTGCTAGTTTGTTTCGTCTATTTCAACGCGAGGGTAGCAGCCCCCCGGGCCGTGTCAATCGGCCGGGCGCAGCAGCGCCGCGAGGCTCGCGAGGAGCTGGGGACGGCCTTCGATGCCGAGCTTGTTGCTGGCCATGGCCTCCTCGGCGTCGAGCTTGCCTTGTAGGATGGCTTGGAAATCCGCCGCCGCCAGGGTCAGGGCGAGGTCCGCCGGCTCGGTGTTGCCGGTCTTGACGGTTTGATCGCGTAGGTTGATCGTCCACTCGCCGCCGCCGTCGCCAGTGATCGTGACGCGGTAGACCGCCGCGATCTGCGCCGCCATCTCTTTTTGCTTGTCGAGGATCGTCGGCAGGAACTCTTCGAAGATCTGCTTGGGGGTGTGCTCGACCGGGCCGGAGACGCTGGATGGGTGATGAATGGCCATGCGGAATTCTCCTGATCCTAGCTCTTTGTGGCGGGCGGTTAAGACCGCGGACTTGGGGGCCAAAACTATGGCAATGGGTGGGGGGCGTCAATCAACAATCGAGGCGAGGGGGTGG
>JAUUZB010000080.1 GCA_030590185.1 Deltaproteobacteria bacterium | reverse complement strand
TGTCGTGCAGCTCGGTGATCCGGCGCTCGGCAGCGTCGAGGCGCCCGTGATAGTCGCTCTCGAGCGCGGCGAGGATGTCGAGGTGAGTGGCGTGCTCCTTCTCGAGGGCGTCGAGCTCCCGCAGGGCGGCGTTGGCCGCGAGAAATCGCCCGCGCTCCAGCTCGTACGGGTGCCGCTCCGGAGTCTTGTTCGCCAGGCCGAGCCAGCGCATCACCGGCGACATGGTGAGGCCCTGGCCCAGGATCGAGAGCAGCACCACGCCGAAGGTCATGTTGATCAACACCTCGCGGTGTGGGAAATCCGCGGGCAGCCCTAGGGCCAACACCATCGACAGCCCGCCGCGCAGCCCGGCCCACCAGATCACCCCGCTCCAGGACCAGGGCACGCGCTCCTTTGTGAAGCGCAGGAACCCGGACATCACGAACACCACCAGGAAGCGGGACAGCATCACCGCCACGTAGGCCACGAGGATCAGCGGCCAGGTCGACCACAACGATGCCAGGTTGACCTCAAACCCGATCAATAAAAAGACGATCGAGTTGAGCGCGAAGACGAAGTAGTCCCAGAATGCCTGCACCGCGATTCGCGTCGAGGGCCGCATGCCGGTGCGGGCCGCGTAGTTGCCGGACAACATGCCCGCGACCACGGTGGCGATGACGCCGGAGCCGTGTAGATACTCGGCCAGCACGAAGGAGCCGTAGGCGGCGATCACCGTCAGGGTGATCTCCACGGTTGGATCATCCACCCGCCGGATGAACTGTGCCGTGGCGAAGCCGACCACCAGCCCGACGATCAAGCCCAGGCCGACGATGCGCACGAAGTCGAGCAAGGCCGATCCCAGCGATAGGTTGCCGCCCATCACCGCGGCGACCAGCACCGTGAAGACCACCACCGCAGTGCCGTCGTTGAACAGACTCTCCCCCTCGACCAGCACCGTCAGGCGTTTGGGGGCGCCGAGGCTCTTGAACAGGCCGACCACCGCGATGGGGTCGGTCTCCGTGACCATGGCGCCGAGCACCATGCCGTGGATGAGCAGGAAGCCGACGACCAGGCCAAACCCCTCGGCGGCCGCGCCAACGATGACCGCGGTGAGGAAGATGGCGACCAGCAGCCCCGGAACCGCCAGGGCGTGGATGGCGATTTTGTTGGACCAGTAGTCCTTGAGATCCAAGTGATACGCCGCCTCGAACAGCAGGCCCGGCAGGAAGACCGCGTACATGAGCTCCTGGGTCAGGTGTGGAACCTCGAAGGCGTGGGCGGTGCCGAGCACCAGGCCGGTGAAGACCAGGGCCGCGGTGTAGGGGATCCGTATCCGCCGGGCCGCCACCGCGACGATGCTGGCCACGGAAAACAGGAGGATGAACTCGATGGAGAAGTGCACGAGGGGGTTCCTGTCCGCGCGGCGTCGCGCGGCGCGGTGTGGTCGCTAACGCACCCCGAATGGCTTCGGTCGCGACGCCGGCGGCTGCAACCTGTCCCGCGATTGCTCGGCCGCCAGGGCCAGAGCGATTCGCTCGTTTGAGCGCAGGGGCCGCCGCTCGACCAAGGGTCGCAGCGATGCCACTCCACTGAATGTACTATCGCTCGGGCGGATCAGCAGCGGTGAGGTGACCAAGAGCTCTTCGCTGTTGGTCTGCACGATGAAGAGGTAGGCCCACCCCAGCGGTCCGTCATCGGTAGCTGCGACGAAGCGTTGCCAGTGGATGCCGTCCAGCTCCTGGGCAGCTGCGCCGGCGTCGGCGGCCAGGTCGAGGGCACCTTGGCTGCCGTCGGCAAAAAGGCCGAGCAGTTGGGCGCCAACTTCATTGAATGCCAGATCCTCGCCCGTGGCCTGGCGTCCTAGCCAGACGGAGATCTCGATCGGGCCATCGCCCGACTTGGCCGCACCCAATACGCTGAGGTTTTGCTGGACCAATCCCCTACGCATGCGCAGGGCCGGCTGTGACAAGGGCGTGTGGGGCGTGAACCAGCGGGTGAAACCGCCGAAGGTCATCCCCTGCCCCGCGATCGTCAGCCAGCCGACGCCGTCGAGCTGCGCGAATTGCGGATCCAGAAAGCGGTTGGTCAGCGGCATCTCCCCGAACAACTCGTGTCGGGTCATGGTGCGCAACGGGACGCCGCCGCCCCCTTGGCCACCCAACCCGCCCGCGCCGCCGCCTTGGCCGCCGATACCGCCACCGCCGCCCGTGCCCCCGATTCCCCCGATTCCACCCAACCCGCCCGCGCCGCCGTCGCCGCCCGGGATCTCGTCGTTGCAACCGACCAGCGCAACCCCGGCCACCAGCAACAGGCAGGTCGAACAGCGACGGGCCTCGAGCCAAAGCGAATCGTGCATGTCTCGCCTCATCACCACACCCCCGCCAGCAGCCAGGCCCGGGCCGTCTCGACCACCGTATCGACCCCGGCGAGGATGTCCCGCTGGGATTGCCACACCACCTCATCAGGCTCCACGCCCAGGCCCGTGGCGAACTCACTGTAGGTGACACCATCGCTGGAGAAGAGCGTGTCGTGGATTTGGAAGGAGCCGCCGAGGAACTCGTGCAGGTGGCGGGGGAGCGACCAAATCACTCCATAGGCCCCGCGGATGGCCCCCGCGCTGCCGAAGATGCGGGTCGGCCCCGTGCGGTAGCTCAGCAGGCGAGAGGTGAAGTCGTTGCCAGACACGTCGTTGGCATTCAGGATCGCCAGGGGCGTGTCCGCGGCGATGGCGCGCGCGGCGCCCAGATCAACCTCACCCCCCAGCGTCCAGACGAAACTCGCGCCGCAGGTCTCGTCGACGACATACGAATTAGGGCAGGCCGTGAAGGTGTCGCGCAGGCCGTCATCAAAGGTTCGCTCCACCCACGGCAGCAGGAGCATCGAATCAAAGTCCGCCTCGGCCACCAACATGCCCGCCAGCAGGTCGACCGACGTGATGGCGCCGCCATGGCCCAGACGTTGATCCAGGATCAGCAAGCCAGGTGCCGGATCGAGCGCCGCGTACACGGTGTTCTCCCAGGCAGGTCGGCCCGGCACGGCGTTGATCAGCAGCGTGCGGATACCACCCTGGTCGGCAAAACCGGCAAAGTCGGAGCTCTTGACGTTGGGATCCGTGACCCCGCGTTGGAAGCGGAAGTCACAGGTATCGAAGTCCATCATCCAGGCGGGAGCGAGGCTGGTCCAGATGGGATCGCCGACCAGAGCAGCGAGGTCGACGTCGAAGGTGAGCAGGTCGGCCGGGTCACAGGGATCCGGGGTGGCCGGCGGGTTGGTGCAGCGGCTGAAGGTCAAGGTGGAGCCCGCGCCCAGGGCCGCGTCGATCAACCAGGAGGCGATCACGATATCCGCACTGCGCGGGTCGCCGGCAACGGCCAGCCCACGGGTAGTCCCCCATTCCAGCGGCGCCAGACCGTCGATGCTCACCAGGGCGTCGCCGAGCTCGAGTTGCGTGGCAACCGGGTTGTCGGTGGCCTTGGAGAACACCAGGGGCAAGAGGCCGCCCCCCGGCAACAGATCCGCCTCCCCCAGGTGGGCGCAGATCCCGAGACTGAAATTGGCCGGGCGGGGATGGGTGGGTGGAGAAGCGTGTCCGTCCCGGAGCGACGACACGGCGTTGTTGAATGCGATGGTAACGGCGGGGGTGGGCGTCTCGTCGATGAGCCCGGCGAGGGTCGCCTGGAAGTCCGGCATCAGGGTCTGGGGGATCCGTCCCCCCTCAAAGGTACGATACTCGAAGCTCCGGCGATTGAAGTAATCGGCGCGGATGGCGTCGTCGGCGGGCGGTACGCTGACGACACTCGACCCATCGGTGCAACGCCCGAAGACGCAGACGCCCTGGGGACCACAGACCGACGCGGCGGTCGGCACGTCGCAGGCCACGGCCGGGACCTCTGCGGGTCCGAGGTCGAACACCTCGAAGGCGTCGATCATGGTGCAGGCGTCCGGGTCGATGCTGGCGAGGGTCCCGAACATCGCTCCGATGAACTGGAGATCGATGATCGCGATCTCCACCGGAGCGAAGACGCCCCCCCAGGAAAAATCGAGGGGGCCGCTGCTCCACTCCCGCCAGCCGTCGTCGGTGGCGCGGCCGGTGGGCACGAACTTCGTCATGCCCACGTAGAGGGGGTTGGTCTCCCCTGGTGTGTGCCAGCTGACGGCGAACAATGCCTCGGTGCCGCAGGGCTTCTGCCACACCCGCATCTCCACCCGCCGACCCGAGAGCTGGAGCCCCCAGCTCGCCGGGTTGAAGGTCGCCCACGCCGCCTGGCCACCGAAGCGCATGGCCGCGGCGCCCTGGAGGCCGGTGGTATCGTACTGGAACATGCCGGCGACCTCGCTCGGGTCCAGCGGGGTGAAGGTCTCGTCGTTCACCGTCAGGGCGAGCTCGGCGGGGAAGGCCGCCGCGCTGTCGTAGCTGATCGCGACGTCGCCGTCGTGGGTCATGCGACCGGTCTGTGGATCCAACGTCCCGGCCGCGGCGGTGCCTGCGACCATGGCCAGCAACGCGGCGCAGAGCCACGGGTAGATCATCTTCGGGGTCATGGGTTCTCCGCGGAGCCGCCAGCGTCGATAACGTTGGCACTCCAGTGGGGCAGGCGGGGAGCTTCCCACAATCTGGTCTTCGGTGCATTTTTTTTGGAGCCTTCGGAGCCGCCTGCGGGCGTCTCCTCCGGCCTCCGCGAGCCACCTTCGGTGTCTCGCTCCGGAGCCCCACGAGCCCCTTCGGGTCTCGCGGAGCAACTTCGGCGAATATCCCGCACGCCCAAGAAGAAGAAATGACAACAGTCGGTGTGGTTAGATATGGTAGTGCCTGACACTACTATATTTGACACTACGATCGTAGTCCTCCATATCTTCAATCGGGTCGATGAGTTCGAATGGATGATCTATATAAGGGTGCGGCGATTGACTATGTCCGGCGCGCGCTGCGGGCACGCGGGGAGGCGGTGGAGTCGGCATTCCTGGAGAGGCTGTCACCGGAGGTGGTCGAGACCTACCAGAGCTGCCTCGCCATCAGCTGGGTATCGATTCGGCACGCTGATCCGATTTTGGGCATCGCCTCGGAGATCCTCTATCCGAACGATCCCGAGGGGATTATCCGACTGGGTCGCGACCTGGCCACCGACAATCTGAACGGCATCTACCGGGTGCTGTTGCGTTTCACCACCGTGCCGTTCGTGATGAAACAGTCGGCTAGGCTGTGGGGTACCTACCACCGCAAGGGCGAGCCGCGGATCGCCAAGGATCCGGAGGCCAACCGCGGGACCTTCATGGTGGAGGGGTATCCCGAGTTCCCGCTGTACCTGCGGGACAGCGCCTATGGCTTCATGTGGCGCACCCTACAGCTCACCGGCGCCAGGAACATCCAGGGCACCGCGGATAGCAGCGATCCCGATTGCTGGCGTTGGGAATTCGTTTGGGAGTGAGCGGCAATTGGCAACGGGCCGTGCGAGGGCTCCAGGGAC
Source organism: Deltaproteobacteria bacterium (assembly GCA_030590185.1). The sequence goes on along the minus strand of JAUUZB010000080.1, from coordinate 3,824 downwards.
GGCTTCCCCGAGATGCCGAGGTAGGTGTTCGGATGCGGTTGGCCGCGATGGGTCTGCTCGGCCGGCCGTACGCCGCCGACACCCTGATCGGGGGACCCCAAGAGCGCGAGCGCCTGGTGGTCAACCTCGCTGGCTTCGACTGCGTCACCCTGGTCGAGATCGTCCTCGCCCTGGCGCGCAGCCAAAGTCCGACAGGGTTCCTCAGGGAGCTGCGCCAAACCCGTTATCGCGACAACCGGGTGGCCTGGACCTCGCGTCTTCACTATTTTTCCGACTGGATGACGAGCAACCAACGACGGGGCGCGGTTCAGATCCGCACCCGCGGCAAGGGATCGCGGTTGATCGACACCAGGCTCGACCTGATTCCGGGGCTGCCCCCGCGCCGGGCTAGCTTCCACGTGGTGCCCAAGCGACGTTTACCCACGGCCCAGGCCCGCATCGACCACGGCGCCATCGTCGCCATTGCGTCGGTTCGCGCCCGGCTCGACTTTTTCCATACCGGGCTGCTGTTCGACCAGGCGGACGGGCCCACCTTGGTTCACGCCTCACGCCGCGCCGGCGAGGTGATCGCCGAGCCCCTCGCGGACTTCCTCCAACGCAACCGCACCCGCGGCATCGCGTTCGCCTCTCCCCTCGCCCTCCAGCGGTCCCCAACCCCGCGCCAAGGAGCTTCTCGATGATCGCGCAGGTGATCCCCCCCGACTCCCCCCACGCCGCCGCCTCCCGTCCAACCCGGCAGGCGAGCGGTCCGTGGAGCAAAAAGGCCGTGCTCGAGGTTCTGGGTTGGCTCGCGGAGACGGGCGCCGAGTACCTCCTGTGGCAGCTCGCGCCCCTCGCCGATCTCCCGGAGGCGAGCCTAAGACGCCTCGTCCTGTGCGCGGCCGACGCCGACGCGGCGGTGGTCTATGGCGACTTCCTCGAGCGCGACGCAGCCCAGCAACTGCGCCCGCACCCGTTGATCGACTACCAACCGGGCAGCCTGCGCGACAGCTTCGACTTTGGCGCCGTTCTCCTGATCAACGCGAAACACCTCGCCGGGCTCATCGAGCTGATCCGTCGCGACACCCCGGAGGTCGCCCACGGCGGTTGGTACGACCTGCGGCTCCGACTCTCGGAGCGCGCCCCCCAGGTGCACCTCCCGGAACCGCTCAACCCCGTCGATAGCCAGGAGGACCGCCCGAGCGGTCAGGCCATCTTCGACTACGTGGACCCGAGCAACCGTGACCACCAGATCGAGATGGAGCAGATCGCCACCGCCCACCTCGAGCGGATCGGCGCGCTGCTGGCGCCGCCCACGGGCGAGCCCATCGCAGACGATACGGTCTATCCAGTACGGGCCAGCGTCATCATCCCGGTGCGCGACCGTGCCCGCACCGTGGCCGAGGCCGTGGGCAGCGCCCTGTCTCAGAAGGCGCCCTTCGATTTCAACGTCATCGTGGTGGACAACCATTCCACCGACGGCACCACGGAGATCCTCGCCGAGATCGCGGCCGGCGATCCGCGCCTGGTTCACCTCGCGCCCGACCGTGACGACCTCGGCATCGGCGGCTGTTGGGATCTGGCGATCCACGCCGGGGCCTGCGGTCGGTTCGCGGTGCAGCTCGACAGTGACGATCTCTACGCCAGCCCAGACGTGTTAGCCCGCATCGTCACCGAGCTAGAGGCTGGGCCGTACGCCCTGGTGGTTGGCTCCTATTCCACCGTCGACTTCGACCGGAACCCCCTGCCACCGGGACTGGTCGACCACCGGGAGTGGACCGACGCCAACGGCCACAACAACGCCCTACGGGTTGCTGGCCTCGGCGCGCCCCGGGCCTTTCACGTCCCGACCCTGCGCAGCATAGGCTTTCCCAACGTCAGCTACGGCGAGGACTACGCGGTGGCCCTGCGCCTGTGCCGGAGTTATCGCGTCGGGAGGATCTACGACTCCCTGTACTGGTGCCGTCGCTGGGAGGGGAACACCGACAGCGCCCTCTCCCTGGAGCAGAAGAACCGCTACGACCTTTATAAGGACCGGCTGCGCACCATCGAGCTCGCCGCCCGGGTGCGCCGCGCCCGATGAGCTGGGATCGGATCATCCTCGAGACCGCGGTTGTCAACGCCGACCTACGGCCGATGGTCGACCGCCTGTTCGCGCAGCAACGCCAGACCTTCCCTACCTTCCGCGCTGGTGAGGCGGCCCTGGGCGAGGTTCGCACCAAGGAGCTGGAGATGGACGGCGCGCGGGTGATCGTGCAGGTCAACCCGGGGCGCAAGCGCTCTACCTATGCCAAGGTAGACGCGGCCTCCGTCGCCGAGCGCCCCTGTTTTTTGTGCCCCGGCAACATCCCGGCGGAGGAGCGGGGCATCGCTCATGGAGAGCTGGTGCTGCTGCCCAACCCGTACCCGATCCTCCGCCACCACTGCACGGTTGCCCTGCGCGAGCACGTTCCGCAGCGGATCGGTGGCCGGGTGAGGCTGTTGCTCGAGCTCAGTCGCGCCCTCGGCCCTGACATGCTGGCCTTCTATAATGGCCCGCGGGCTGGGGCCTCCGCCCCGGATCATTTTCATTTTCAAGCCTGCGAGAGCGCTGCTCCGCCGCTGCTCGGGGAGCTGACCCTGGATGGGTCGGTGGCCCAGAGCACCTTTGGGCGGCGGTGCCTGGTCTTTGTTGATGCCGAGCTCGATGGGGCTCGGCTCCGGGTCGAGTCGGCGCTCGGGGTGCTCGAGGCACTCGGTGGTGGCGAGTCCAGCGACGACCCCAACGACGCCGAGCCGATGGTGAACATCGTCGCTCTGTACCGCGACGACCGTTTCATGACCGTGTTGTTCCCCCGGGCGCGCCACCGCCCGAGCTGTTTTGACGGCGAGGGGGAGGCGCGTATCGCGGTGAGCCCCGGTGCCCTGGAGATGGCGGGGATCATGGTGGTCGCGGATCCCGAGCACTTTGATCGGCTCGACGCGGCGGCGGCGGCGGGGATCTACCGCGAGGTGTCGATCGCGCCGGAGCGCTTCGCGCGCTTGGCCGAGGAAGTGACGTGAGTGACGTGAAACAGGAGCCGACCATTGCCGTGGGTCTGGTGCAGAATGTCGAGACCGTGCGGGTTCAGCTCGACGGTGGGTTCTTCGACGCTGCCGGGGGGGCGGTGCGGTCGGGGGAGCACGTGTTTTCGCCCGGTGGCGGTGGCGAGGTGGTGCTCACCCCCGCCGACGAGACCACCAGCCGGTTCTCCCTCGAGGCGACCATCGGCATCGATTTTCACTGGGAGCAGACCGAGACCCAGACCTTTCGTGGCCGGTTACGGATCCTGCCGGTCGCCGGTGAGCGCCTCACCGCAGTCAACGACGTGCCGCTCGAGACGTACATTACGTCGGTGATCTGCTCGGAGATGCGAGACACCTCGCCGTTGGATCTCGCCCGTGCCCACGCGATGGTTTCCCGTAGCTGGCTGCTCGCGCAGTTGAACGCCAAGGGTACCGGACCCACGCCGCCACCAGCCGCCGCCTCGCGCACCACCACAGCAACCGCGGATGAGATCGTGCGTTGGTATGATCGCGAGGCCCACGACCTCTTCGACGTCTGCGCCGACGACCATTGCCAACGTTATCAGGGCGTAGGTCGCGTTCGGGCCCCCCATGTGGCCGAGGCGATCCAGGACACCCGCGGCCTGGTGCTGACCTTCGACGGCAAACCCTGCGACGCGCGTTTCAGCAAGTGTTGCGGAGGCGTGACCGAGGACTTCCGCGCCGCCTGGTCCGATGACGCCGTCCCGTATCTGGTGCCCTTGGCCGACGGTGTCGACCCCGCCCTGCCGGCGCCGCCCTTGACCGACGAAAAAGCGGTG
>JAUUZB010000933.1 GCA_030590185.1 Deltaproteobacteria bacterium | reverse complement strand
TCCCTGGCGCTGTTTGCCCAGGAGGTCGAGGAGATCAAGGGCATCTGGCTCACCCAACGCGACGCCTTGAGTCAGGCGTCGGGTGGTGGGCTCGGGTCTCCGTGGGCCGAAGAGGGCGGATTGTGGGGCCTCAAGTGAGCAGGGAAGTGCGTTGGAGCTCTGAGATCGGGAGGTTGAGCGGCTTCGTCGTTGCCCTGTGCCTGTGCCTGCCAGCGCTGGCCCAGCAGCCCCCGGCTGAGCCGGACGGAACCGGCCGGCCGCCAGCGCCGGTCGACATTGGCGACCCCGACGCGGTGATCGCGGAGTACACCCAGCTCACCATCACCGATCCAGCCGACGCCGCCGCGTTCTATGTCCTGGGGCTCGCCTATTTCCGCAAGCACGAACAGACCCTGGCTGCCAAGGACATCCGGGCGGCCCGGGAGAGCCTGCAAAAAGCGATCGCGGCCTTTGAGGCGCACACCAAGCTCAGCCCCCTCGATGACGACGGCTACTATGCCCTCGGGCTGTGCCTACGGCGCGGCAAAAAGTACGTGGCGGCCGTCACCGCCATGAAGGCGGCGTTGGATCTCAACGACGCTGCCCCCGAGATCCTGTTCGACCTCGGCCTCACCGAGCTCGACATGAAACGTGCCGACCGGGCGGTGAAGAGTTTTCGGCGAGCGACCAAGCTGAGCCCGGGTTTTACCGCGGCGCACTACAACCTCGGAGTCGCCTACGAACGGGAGGGGCAATACAAGGAGGCGATCACCGCCTACAACGTCACCCTCAAGCTCGATCCCACCTACACCCCGGCTTTGATCAACCTCGGCAAGGCCCACGCCGACCGCGGCTTCCGCGACGAGGCGATCAAGATTTTCCAAAAGGTCATCAAGAAGGAACCGAAGAACGCGGTGGCGTACTACAACATCGGCGTCATCCACCAACGTCGGCGTCAGTACGCCAAGGCCGAAGAGGCGTACGTCCAGGCGGTGGCCGCCGATCCAAAACATGCCGAGGCGCACAACAACCTCGGTACGGTCTACGACCGCCAGGGCAAGCGGGAGGCGACCATCCAGGCCTTCAAGGCGGCACTCAAGGTCAAACCAGATTTCGTCGACGCGGCCTTCAACCTGGGTCTGGCCTACGTCAAGGCCGGTCGCCTCGACGAGGCGATGGAAGCCTACGCCGAGGTGCTGCGGCTCGATCCGGAAAACGAGGACGCGCACATGCAGGTCGGTGAGATCCACTACCGGCGCGGCAACATCAAAGGTGCGCTCAAGTCCTACCGGGCTGCCCTCGAGGAGGTCCCGGATGACGCCAACACCCACCGCCGGATGGCCGCGGCTCTCTTGAAGGGACACGAATACGCCGAGGCGGCCAAGGAGTACGAGGCCGCCGTGGCGCTCGATCGCCACAACCCCCAGCTCGATTACGACCTCGGCCTGGCCTACAGCGCGCTCAAGAATTGGGAGAAGGCCATCGCGGCCTTCGAGGAGGTGCTCGACCGTGAGCCGAAGAACGCCAAGGCTCGGGTCAAGCTCGCCGAGGCGCTGCTCGGGTTCGGTTTCTCCCGCCGCGCCATCCCGGAGTTCGAGCGGGCGGTTAAGCTCGCGCCTGATGCACCGGAGGCTTGGGTTGGCCTCGGGCGTCTCAACCACAAACGCGGCAAGTATGAAGAGGCGGAGGCGAACTTCAACAAGGCGATCGAGGTCGACAAGACCTACGCCGAAGCCTACCTCGGTCTCGGCAAGGTTTACTTCGCGACCAACAGGCGAGCCGATGAGATCAAGGCCTACCGCGCCGCCATCAAGCTCAACGCCAAATTCGCCCCCGCCCACGTCGAGCTGGGCTTCGCGCTCTACAACGAGGGCAAGGTCGACAAGGCGATCCGTAGCTATGAGAAGGCCATCGCCATCGACCCAACCGTGCCCAAGGCGCACTATTTTCTCGGCTTTGCGCGTTACAAGAAGGGGGACATCCCCGCCGCGGGCAAGGCCTTCGAGCAGGCCACCAAGGTCAATCCAAGATCCGCCGAGGCCCTCTTCCGCTGGGGCAAGGTGCTCGAGAAGCAAGACGAGGAGGCAAAGGCGATCGAGGCCTACGCCAAGGCGGTCAAGCTCGACAAGGACTACACCGACGCCCGCTTGGCCCTCGAGCGCTTGGCGGGGCCACAGAAGTAGCCCGCCCCGGCATGGGCAAGAAGGACCCCGATCGGCCTCCTCCTGAGGATGAGTCGATCCCGGTGGGTCGCATCGGTCGGTTGTTCCGGGCCGGCTGGGCGGCGCGTCACGCGGTGCCCATGGCCCTGCGCCGCGCGGTGGAGCTGAGCTCCGCCGCCAAGGGGGAGCGGGGCGCCGTGGCCGAGAAGGCGCTCGTCGAGCAGCGTGAGTACGCCGAGGAGCTGTTCCGCACCCTCGGCAAGCTCAAGGGCGTGGCGCTCAAGGCCGGGCAGATGGCCTCCTACGTCGACGGCGTGATCCCTGAGGAGTACGCGTCGGTCTATCAGGAGGTGTTGGCCCGCCTGCAGAATGCCGCGCCCACCCTTGCCGCGGACGCCTCGCGCCGGGTGATCGAGACGGATCTCGGCCGACCGATTGACGAGCTCTTTGCGCGCTTCGAGGACGTGCCCCTGGCCGCCGCCTCCATCGGTCAGGTCCATCGCGGTGAGCTAGCGGACGGCACCCGGGTGGCGATCAAGGTCCAGTATCCGGACATCGACCAGGCCTTTGCCAGTGACCTGGCCAACTTCAAGCTCCTGGAGACGATGTTCGGGCCGCTGATCAGACACTACAACTCCGCCGACGCGGTCAAGCTCGCGCAGCGCAATCTCATGGATGAGCTCGACTACCGGCGCGAGATGCGCGCCCAGCAACGCTTCGCCGAGTTGTTCGCCGACGACCCTAAAATCCGGGTGCCGCGGGTGTTCGAGGATTTGTGCGGCGACCGGGTGTTGGTCAGTGAGCTGGTCGAGGGGCGGTCCTTTGAGGAGGCGCGCGGGCTGCCGCAGGCGCAGCGGGATGGCTATGGCGAGGTGTTGGTGCGCTTCTTTGCCGAGTCGATCCTGCGCCACCAGTTCGTCAACCCGGATCCCCACCCGGGCAACTACATCTTTCACGAGGATGGCGGCATCAGCTTCATCGACTTCGGGGCGTCCCAGGCCATCGACG
>JAUUZB010000397.1 GCA_030590185.1 Deltaproteobacteria bacterium | reverse complement strand
TCTACTGGGGCACCAACCTCCTCGGGCTCACCCACTACACCGAGCCCAAAGAGATCACGATCGGCGAGAGCCGCGGCACCGACTTCTTCATCTCCTCGGAGGGGCTGCCGGTCGAGGCCTTCCCGATCATCCGCTACGTCGACGACGAGTATCAGCTCTGCTTCACCGATCAGATGACCGGCGAGGTGGAGCTCAACCCGGGTATTGGCGGCGAGCAGCTCGACCTCGAGGCGCTGCGTCAGTCGGATCGCGTACACCGAGACGTCGACCTCGAGCACACCTGGACCCTGGACCTACCCCTCGAGGCCCGCCTGATTCTCAACTGGGGCCACGCCACCTTCGCCATGCGTTTCGTGCCGCCCCTGGAGCCGACGGCCACCGAGCCCTTTCAGGGACTGGACCACGGCTACGTCAACAGCCTGCTCGGCTCAGGGTTCCTGCACACCCTGCTGCTGATCATCGCCCTGGTCTACCCGTTCGACATCGATGACCTGCTCGCCCACAAGCTGCTCGACCACCCGGACCGCTTCGTCGAGATCGTGATCAACCGACCGCCCCCGGACGAGCAGAGCCAGGAGGAGCTGGTCCGGATCGAGGCGTACATCGACGCGAATCGGCCGGAGCCCGAGGAGGCGCCCGACAATGGGCAGGACCAACCTCCCCCAGCCGTGGGTCAACCCGAGGGCGGCGGCCGTGGCGGCGGGGAGGAGGATACGCCCAACCCGTCGACACCCCAGGGCGGGTTGACCCCAGGCGGTGGGGTCGGGATCCCAACCGGGCCGGGCAACCCGCTCAGGAAGTTCCTGCTCAGCTTCCGCGATCCCAACCTGGCCGCCCCAGGGGACCGCGGTCTGCGGGAGGCCGCCGCCAACGTTGGACAGCCTGGCATCCCGGGCGGAGAGGACGGCCCGGTCGACCTGCCCCGTGGACCGGGTTTCGGTGACGGCGAGGGTGGCACCGGGGTCGGTCCTGGCCCGGGTCGGACCATGGGCCCGGTCGGCATCGAGACCGGCGTGCCCGGCGGCCTACCGGACGTGAAGGTGAACCTCGGGCCGCGCAAGAGGCGGCCGATCTTCGATCTGTTCTCCATCCCGAACATCCAGGGCGCCCTGTCCCGCGACCAAATCCGCAAGGTGATCGATAGCAACAAGGGGCAGATCCGTTTCTGCTACGAGAAGGCCCTGCTCACGGATCAAGATCTGGCGGGCCGGGTGCTGATCAACTGGGTGATCAAGGCCAACGGTTGGGTCGACCGGGCCTCGGTGAAGGTCAGCGAGTCCTCCCTCGGCGACCGCTGGACCGAAGAGTGCATCCTGGAGCAGGTCAAGCGCTGGCGGTTTCCAACCCCTGCGGGCGGCGGCACGGTGGAGGTCAACTACCCCTTCGTTTTCCGAGCGGTCCTGTAACGCCGGGAGACCCCGTAGCCCACGCCGAGCAGCGCGAAGAAGACCTCCGAGGCGATCAGGTTGCGCAGGGGCAGACTGCTAAAGGACTCTGGCTGGGTGTCCGGGCCAATGGTGAGCATCAGCTCCTGGACCGCCTCGATGGGTACCGCGAAGTTTAGCTCCCCACCGCTTCTAATGATGCTGGCGGCCACGCCGACTACCTTGCCGGTCTCGACGTTGAGCACCGGTGAGCCACTCGACCCCGGGGAGAAGGAGGCGGTGATCTGAAGCAGCGCCCCGCCCTCGCGGCTGTGGGAGGCGCGCATGGGGTCCGGGAGTCCGTTCTCGCGATAGGCGGAGACGATCCCGGTGGACAGGGTCCAGGAGAGCCCGAGGGGGCTGCCGACCACCGCCACGTTGGCGCCCACCGGGATGCTGCCGCTGTCGTCTAGACCCAGCGCCGGGTACCCCGTGCCCTCGACCTTGATGATCGCCACGTCCCGGTCGTAGTCCCGTGCGATGGCGCCGACCACCACCTGCTCGCTGCCATCGACCATGACGATGCGCACCTGACTCGCCTTCTCGATTACGTGGTCGCTGGTGACGATCCAGCCGTCCTCGGAGATGAAGAAGCCGGTGCCGCTGCCTTTTTTCTGACCCGCGGCGTCGTGGACGGTGATGTGGACCACCGAGGGTTTGACGCGGGCGGCCAATTCCTCGAGTTCCCCATTGGCCATTGCCGGTGAGCTGACCAACAGGAGGGCCGAGACGATGGCGCCGATGACGAGCTTCACACTGACCTCCACGGGCTCCTTAGGTAACCCTTGTCGCCGGCCGATTCAACGACCCGTGCACCTATCGAATATTGTTAGATAATCCAGAAATGCCGCACTGCATCGGAACCTTGACTCGGCGTGTCGCTGCACCTATTACAAATTCCGTTCACTATCACGAAAGAGAGTGCTGTCGTGAAGATCCTAGTCACTTTGAAGCGGGTCGAGGATCCGGAGATCAAAATCAAGATCAATGCGGATGGCTCCGGCATCCAAACCGACCAGATGAAGTATGTGGTCAATCCCTTTGACGAGATCGCGGTTGAGGAAGCCCTGCGCATCCGGGACGCGGTCAAGGGCGAGGTGATTATCGCCAACGTCGGTCCCGAGGAAGCCACCCACCAGATCCGCACCGCCCTTGCCATGGGCGCGGACCGCGCCGTGCACGTGGTCACGCAAGCCAATGACGCGCTCGACCCGGCCATCACCGCCGAGGCGATGCTCAAAGTTATCGATGAGGAGAAGCCAAATCTGGTCATCCTCGGCAAGCAAGCCATCGACGATGATAGCGGCCAAATGGGCGCCATCCTCGCCGAGAAGCTCGGCTGGGCCCAGGGCACCTGCGCCTCCAAGGAGGAGAGCCTCGAGTCCCCCGACGAAAAGGCCAAGAAGGTCGCCTTTGCCATCGACGACAGCTCCATCGAGCTGGTGCGCGAGGTCGACGGCGCCATCGAGACGCTGAAGCTCAGCCTGCCAGCGGTGGTGACCACCGAGCTGCGGCTCAACGTACCGCGCTACGCCTCCCTGCCCGGCATCATGAAGGCCAAAAAGAAGAAGATCGACAAGAAGAACTTGGCCGATCTGGTCTCCGACGCTTCACCCAAGGTGAAGATCCTGAAAATGGAGGCCCCGGAAACCCGTCAGGCCGGCATCATCGTCGAAGACGTCGCGTCCCTCGTGGACAAGCTCAAAAACGAGGCCAAGGCGCTTTAAAGGAGGCCTGCTATGTCGAACGTACTCATTTACATCGATCACACGGCCGGAGCGGCCAAGAAGACCACCTTCCCCGGCATCACCTTTGGCCAGCAATACGCCGAGAAATCCGGCGGCGAGCTGCACCTGGTGGTGATCGGCAAGGACGTCGGCCCAGTCGTCGACGAGGTCAAGGCCTTTGGCGCCGCCAAAATCCACGTCGTTGACCACGCCAACTTCGAGAACTACCTGGCCGAGAGCTACGCCACGGCCCTGGTCGAGGCACAAAAAGCGGCCGGCGCGACGTTGATCGGCGGCGCGTCCAGCTCCACCACCAAGGACCTGTTCCCAAGGGTGGCGGCGCGGCTCGACGCGGCCATGGCCAGCGACGTGCTCAACATCGTGGACGCCAAGACCTTCACGCGCCCCATGTGGGCCGGCAACGTGGTCGCCACCGTAGAGCTCACCACCGACACCAAGGTCGCCACCGCCCGCGGTACCGAGTTCGGGCCACCGGCGGCGGGCGGCGAAGCGGCCACGAACGCCGTCGAGGTCAGCGTTGACCTCGGCGCGCTCAAGACCACCTTCGTCAGCCTCAAGGTGATCAAATCGGAGCGCCCCGACATCGCCATCGCCAACCGCGTGGTGGCCGGCGGCCGCGGTCTCAAAGGCCCCGAGGGCCTGAAGCTCATCGAGGACCTCGCCGACCTGCTCGGCGCGGGCATCGGCGCGAGCCGCGCGGCCTGCGACGCCGGTTGGGTGCCCAACGACACCCAAATCGGTCAAACCGGCAAGGTGGTCGCCCCGGACCTCTACTTCGCGATCGGGATCAGCGGAGCCATCCAGCACATCGCGGGCATGAAGAGCTCCAAGACCATCGTGGCGATCAATAAAGACCCGGAGGCGCCGATCTTCCAGGTGGCGGACTACGGTTTAGTGGCCGACCTGTTCAAGGCGGTGCCGGAGTTGATCGACGCTCTGAAGTAGCAATGATTCGTCATCCCGGTGGCGGGCCGCGGGTTGCGGCTCGCTGCTGGGGTGGGGTCGGTTGGTTCACGGCCCCATCCAGGCTGACACCGCCCCCGCCTACTTCCTCCTCCGACTCATGTGCTTGTCACCCCGCTCAATGAGCCGAGGCACCGCCTTGCGGATCGTCTTCTCCATCGCCTTCTGCATCCCGGTCCGAACATCAATGTGACCAACCGCGCTAGTCGCCGACTCCGCAGCCAACACCTCACCGTTCGCCGCAGCGATCTGCCGCAACGACACCATCCCCCTGACCGAGTGCATCTGTGTACCCATGATCGACCCAATGTCCTGCGCCTGCGCCGTAGCCGTGAAGACAAACGCGGCGCCATGTTCCCGCGCCAACCGCCTCAGCTCATCGACATCGTCCGCCGGCAACGGCCCGAGATCAATAACGACGTAGCCATGGCGTTTGAGCGCGGCAACCAACGAACCACTCACGAAACGCTGCGACAAGCCAGGCGACTCACCCCGCGATCCCACATCGAGGTCCACCGCGATGATCACCTTGCCCCGGTCCGAGCGCCAATGTTGACGGAGATGTTTGTTCAGCTCCGCCCGGAGAAGCACCATGTCGAGTTCGAACTCGACGCGCACCCGCAATCGCCTTCCCGACTGCTCACCCGGCTCCTCGACGATGTGAAGATCCTTGGTCCAACGGGTTGGGTTTTCGGAGAGCCGCTTGAGCAGCTCACGGTCGACATCGCCGGGGATGAGCGCCCTGGCGACCTTGGCGATAGCGCTGGCGACCGCAGCATCCACGGCGGCCGCCTGGTCCTTTTCCGGATCACCTCTCGCGCGGGCGTATCCAGTTTCACTGTACGTCGATCTGACCGAGCGGGAGTTGAGGAAATCCGGCAACGGCGCGATCCCGGCGCTCTCCATCAGGCGCCGCATCAAAGCCGGCAACGCCGCCACGAGGTCATCCGCATCACCGGTCGTCACCTCCACCAATCGGCCGGCGACCAACGGCGCGCCGTCCGAGAGGCGGATGATCTTCGCGGATACGGTCCACAGTCGCTCGGAGCGCGCGATCAGAACGCTCACCAGATTCTTGGCCTTCAGGGCGGCGCCGATCTCGCGAAAGCAAGCCTCGGCATCAC
>JAUUZB010001139.1 GCA_030590185.1 Deltaproteobacteria bacterium | reverse complement strand
GTGCCCGAGCCTGCACCGCCACCGCAATCGGAGCATGAACAACCGAGCATTCCGGATGACGGTCGCCGCTACCTCGTGATGCAGTGGCCGCTTCCGGCCACCGGGGTCACCAGCCTCTTCGGCGCCCGCACCGATCCGATCACCGGCAAGAGCCGCTATCACTACGGCGTCGACCTACAGGGCCAATACGGTCAAGTCGTGCAGGCCTCCGCGCCGGGCCAGGTGATCTACGCCGGATGGAACCGGGGGCACGGCCGCCAGGTGATCATCCAACACCCGGGGGGCTGGCGAACCAGCTACTCCCACCTCGCCCAGCAGACGGTGACCCGGGGCCAATGGCTCCGTGCCGGCCAGAGCATCGGCCAGGTCGGCAACAGCGGACGTAGCACCGGTCCGCACCTGCACCTCGAGATCACCCGTTGGGGCAGCTACTTCGATCCCCTCGACGTGCTCGGCACCACCGTGGCCATCGACTGACGGCCTCTACTTGCGCCGCGCCACCAGCCGCTTGGCCTGGTTCGCCACCGGCGAGGGCACGTTTCGCGACTTGGCGACACCGGCCAGGTCGCTCTGCCGCAACAGGGTCAAGAAGTGCATGGCGACCGCGGTCGGGGTTTTCGGGTTGTAGACCAACGCCTTCTTGACCTGGTAGTTGCGGCTCATTTCCTTGCTGCGGGCGATGATCCGGATGACGTCGTCGGAGATGGAGCGGCTCTGGGCGGCGCCGAGCACCTCCGGCTCGGTGACCCGCGGGTTCCGAATTGCGGAGGTCGCGACCATCTTGTTGGACTCGCGGATCAACAGGGTCCGGGCTTCCTTGTTGCCCTTGATCGCCAGGGAGATCTTTTGGGCGACGTTGAGCTGACTGATCAGCTTGAGCATCGGGATGTGCTCGCGCTGCTCCTCGTCCTCCGCCTTCTCGAGCTGGTCGGCGAGCACCTTGGCGCGCTGGTCCGCCCCATCGCTCTCCTCGATCAGGTGGGCGATCTCGCTCGGCAGCTCGACCGCCTCGGCCGCCGCCTGCATCTCGGTCGGTGAGAGGCGAGCCATCGCCTCCTCGAACTCCGGCATCCCGTCGAAGAAGACCCCCGAGCGCACCAGGAAGTCGAAGAGCCGATCGCGGCTCGACTTGATCAGGTTGGGGTTGCGGCGAACGCCGTCAACCAACACGGCGCTGCGCAGGCACCGCTCTTGGTTGCTGGCGATGATCTCCGCGATGGTCGCGGGGGCGGTGGGCGCCACCAGGGCCATCGCCTCGTCCGGGGTGTGGCGATTGAGCACCAGCTTCTCGAGGACCGACTCCCGCTGTTCCTCCATCTCGGCGAGGGTAGCGGCGAGCACGGCGAGGGCCGGGGCCGGCAGGTCGTCCACCGCCGGGGTGAGGAGCTTGTCGGGCAAACCGGCAAGGGTGTCAATGGCGGCGGTGGCGATCTTCTCCGCTCCGTCCAGGGAGAGGCCGCACAGCACGATCACCATCTCGCGGGGCGGCAGGGGCGCCATGCCCTTGGCGGCCATCATGCGCATGGGCAAGGGTGAGGCCGGGTCGAGGTGTTTCTTCTGCTCGTCCGGGAGGGCGGCGAGCAGCTCCGGGATGCCGATCTCTGTGCTCATCGCTGGGCTCCTGGGGTAGCGTTGCGGGCGTGAATGATGCGCAGGCCGCGCAGGGTCAAGAGATCGTCGGTGGCCTCGATGGTGGCGGAGCGACCCGCGATCGCCACCGCCACACCGCCGGTGGCGATCACCCGCGGTACAAAGTCGATCTCGGCGCGCAGGCGCTCGACCACCCCGTCCACCAGCGCCACGTAGCCGAACATGATCCCAGCCTGCATGCTGTGCACCGTGGTCTTGCCCAGGCAGGTGTCCGGCATGACCAGCTCGACGCGGGGTAGCTTGGAGGCGTTGCGGAACAGAGCCTCGGTGGAGATTCCCACTCCGGGGGCGATCACCCCACCGAGATACGCACCGGCGGGGGAGACCACGTCGAAGGTGGTGGCGGTGCCGAAGTCGACGATGATCAAGCCGTGGGGACCGCCCGGCTCCTGCCTGTAGCGCTCGTAACCAGCGACGCCGTTGACGATGCGATCGGCGCCGACCTCGCGGGGATTGGCGTAGAGGATCGGCATGCCGGTCTTGACCCCGGGGCCGATGACTAGCGGCACCACCCCGAACTGGTCGGTGCACATGGCGATGAAGGGACGGTTGAGCGGCGGCACGACGCTGGCCAACACCGCCTTCGTGAACCGCCCGGGCTCGAGGCCCTTCTCCTGCAGCATGGCGCGCAGGGAGACGCCGTACTCGTCGGCGGTGCGGCGATGGTCGGTCGACAGGCGGAAATGGAATGCTAGCCGGTCACCGTCGTACACCCCTACCGCGATGTTGGTGTTTCCTACGTCGATCGCCAACAGCATCGCCCCGTCCTACTCGACATCCCGGCGGCCGGCAATCTGGATCCCTGGGTTGGGGTTTCTTTGGGGCCTCCGCAGCTCTCTCTCATTCGGCTGATGACGGATCTCTTGGGGCCTCCGCAGCCGCCTCCGGCGTCTGCTCCGGGCTCCGGGAGCCCTGCGGTCTCCCTTCGCGGCGACCTGAGCAACACTGCTCACCTCTCG
>JAUUZB010000175.1 GCA_030590185.1 Deltaproteobacteria bacterium | reverse complement strand
GGCGCACTGTTTGAACTCCTCGGCGCAGGTCGGGTCGCCGCACTCGCATTGGAGGCTCCCGCACTCTTCATCGACGGTGCATGACTCACCCACGACCTTGCGGCAGCCGAGACCACCGAAACAAGCCGAGCCGTCGGTGCAGCTGGGTGACGGGACCGGGTAGATGATATCGCCGATACCCTCGTGGCAGAATGCGCCGCCATCGTCGCCCTGGAGATAGGAACAGGATTCGCACGGCACGCTGCTACAGCGGGTCACCCAGCACTCGACATCCATGCACTCGCACGTATCGCCAAACGCGCAGTCGCCGTCCGCTGAGCACCAACTGCCCGCACACTCGGGCGTGCCGGCCGCCCAATCCTCGCTGCACTCGCAGCTCTCGGCGAAACAGCCCTCGCCGGTGGGGGTGCACTCGGCCCCGGGGGGGCCGAAGTCGTTAAGGCCGGAGAAGATCGGGCCGCAATAACCGTCCTCCCAACCGCTCTCCTCGCCGCGGCAGGACTCGCAGGGCAGACTGCAGTCGGTCTCGCAGCAGACCCCATCGATACAGATCTCGTTCCAACACTGGGCGTTCTGAACACACGGGGCACCGATGTCTAGTTTCTCGGTGCAGGCACCGTCGAGGCAGTAGCTCCCATAGGGGCAACCGTAGGTGTCGAAATTGCTGCACTGGTCGAAGCAGACGAAGGTATCTAGGTTGCACGCGAAATCGCCGCATTGGGCGTTGTCGTTGCAGCACACCGTGTCCCCCGCCGCGCAGCAGGTGTTGTTCTCGCAGGTGAGGTTGGGATCAAGGCAGTCGGTCGGCGTTTCGCACCAGCCGCCGGCGTTGCTGGGGGGGAGGCAGCGCTGGTCCTGGTCGATGAAACACACGTATCCCGGGGCGCAGTCGGCGCTGTCGTTGCAAAGCTCGGGACAGGTCGGAGCCACTTGATCTTCCGAGCCGGAGCAGGCGATCGGCGCCATGTTGTTGTCGCAAACCACCAGGACGCCGTCGCAACCGCTGTCGTCACCGACCAACGCCGAGTCGCAACGGAAGGTCACCTCGTCGCAGGTCGCCATCTGGCGGGTGCCCTGGCAATTTCCGAGTGACGCATCGCCCCCACAGATCGACTCGGACGAGAATCGCTCCGGGCAATCGGTCGGCTCGGCGCAACATTCGCCGGATGCGCAACAAACGCCGTTGGCGCAGTGACCCGAGCTGCACGCCTCTGGCTCGAGACCTTCGCAGGACGCACCGTTCTCCAACGGCGCCGTGCATTGCCCAGCGATGCAGACCGCGCCGGCGACGCAGCCCTCCTCCGCTGTACAGGAGCTCCGGCACGCGGTCCCTTCCTCGTTGCAAAGGAAGTCACCGCAGCCGGTGACCGACTCCACCGCAGTGCAGGTGCCGCCCGGTCCACATAGGCTCGGTGCGGTGGCGCTTCCATTGACACAGGTCCCTGGCGCGCACTGGCTCGCAAAGTCGAGGGTATAGACGCACTGGCTGTCGCTGCAGTCCGCGGTGAAGCAGGCCTCGTCCCCGGGTGGTGCGGTGCAATCGGTGACGTAGTCGCACGCCTCGCAGGACGCCTCCCCAACGCAGCGGCCGTCATCGTCGCAGAGATCCGGCGCCGTGCAGGGATCGCCGTCGTCGCAATGCCGGCCAGCGCTCGCCTTCGGGTAGTGGCAGTAGCCGTCGTTGCACTCGACGCCGTCGGTCTGTTGACACAGCCCGGGGCTCGCACAGTCCGCCGCCGTCTGGCAGTCCCCGTCGCGGGGGACGCAATACTCGCCGTTGCACGCCTCCAGGGGCCGGTCGCAGTCCTGGTCGGTGCGGCAGGCGGTGACGCATTGATTCTCCACGCAAGTCTCGTCCGCGTCGCAATCCGCGGCCGTGTCGCACAGGCCCTCGACGATGGGGATCTCCAGGGTGGTGTAGGAACAGCCGCCCACGACGGCCAGGGAGATCATCGCCGCGAACCAACGGCCGAGAACGCGTGTCATCATAGGTTAAATAGTAGCGGGTTGGCGGCGGGTACGCTGGGAAAATAACGGCAGGGCGCCGGACCCGGTACCCGCTCAGCGCACCAGCTCGACCGTGGCGCCCTCGGCGCGCAGCTCCGCAACCAGGCCCTCCTCCCCGAGGCAATGGGCAAAGCCGACCGCCACGAGCACGCCGCCGGTGGCGAGCTCCGCTTCGAGCGCCGCGGACCACTGGCGGTTGCGGTTGAAGAGGATCTCCTCGAAGTAGCGCGGTCGCTCAATGATGTCATCCGGATCGAGGGCGAGGCTCTCGAGTGTTTCCAGTTCAGGCACGCCGTAGGCGCGCATCCACTCTTCCAGCAGCGCCTGGGTTTGCTCCGGGTCGCGCACCGCCTCGAGTAGCGGGATCACCCCATCTTCTACACCCAGGTCGTTGAGCAGCCCGGCTTGATGTTGCCAGGTTTCGAAGAAGGCGAGCTCGGTGCCGTGACCCTCGGCGGCTAGGACCAGAGCCTCGTCCATCTCCTCACCCTCCGGGAGGTAGGAGCCGATCAGCGCGCCGTGGGTAAACCAGGGTTGTAGGGTGTCGAGTTGGTGGGCGTTGACCAGGCCGGCGAGGCCGTCCACCAGGAGCAGCCACTCCTCGGGGGTCACCGCGCCTTGGACGGTCTCGCCGTCTGGGAGGCTGACGAGGTTGGCGAACTCGGTGGTGTTGATGCTGCGCACGTCGGCCTCGGTGTAGAGGAGGCGCGCTTCGGCGAGCGCTCGCCAAACGCTGGCGGGTAGCTCGTCGGCAGGCACACCGCGGTGCATGGTGCCGAGCAGGTGGCTAGTCTCGCCGGCGACCTCGACGCGCCAGAACGGGGCGCCGGGGTTGGCGCAAGCGGTGAGGAGGAGTGCGGCGCCGAAGAGGAACGATCCGGTTTGCATCGGATCTGAGCTCACTGACTCACGCAAACCCAAAAATCGCCAAGGTGCCAAGTTCGCCAAGAGGGAGCGGCGGTGTTTGGCGCGCTTGGCCTCTTGGCGGTCGTTGGCGGCTCGCACAACGTCTATCTGACCGATTTTCGTCGGGCGTTCAAACAGGTCGGCGCTCTAGCGAGGTTCACCCGGGTTCGGCGCCGCGCCCGAGCCCTCCGTCAAGATCGCCTGGATGCGAGCCTTCTTCGGCCCATCCGGGGCGAGCTGCACGAACTTGCGGAAGCTCTCCCGGGCTCGCTCCGTTTGGCCGCCCCGCATGGCGATCATGCCGTGGAGATACCAAGCGTCGGCCATGCCAGGCGCATCTGCGACCAGCGCCGCAGCGCCTACCATGGCCGCGTCGGTATCACCGGTCATCGCCTGTAGGGTGGCTTGCTGCAGACGGACCTCCGGGTCCTGGGGCGCCGTGGCGAGGGAGCGCTGGATCATCATGCTGGCCGCGTCGATGCGGCCCTGGGCCAGGAAGATCGCCCCGCCGCGCTTGAGCGCCTCGAGGTCGTTCGGGTTGTCGTGCACCCGCTTCATGACCACTTCGAGCTCGGCGGCGGTAGGATCCGCAGCGCCCGGCATGGAACCGGGCATGACACCGGCATTGGCGGCACGGGTTGGTCGGGCCGCCGGGGCGCCTGGCGCCACCGGGGTGCGCACCAGGGCCGGGTAGATCAACCAGATCATGCAGACCGCGCCAGCCCCGAGCAGGATCCCCTTGAGTTGGGGCGAGCGTTGCCAAAAGGAGACTGGCTCTTTGCCCTTTTTCTTGCGGGACGCCTTCTTGCGCGTCGTCACCGTCTGATCAATCTGGCGCAGGATGTCTGCGGCGGCCCGCTCGAGCTCGCCACGCTGGATTACGTATTCCTCGTCCGGGATCTTGTCGCGGTTGTCCTTGAGCTCGCGCAGCTGGTGGACCCGGGTCTCCTTGCGGATCTGGAGCTCCTCGAGGTCGACCTCGGGGTCGATCGAATCGTCACCCTTCTTGGGTCGTTGGTTGGCGAACCAGAAAGCAGCGGCGGCACCGCCGGACATCACCAGCATCGCCGTCATCCAGGTGGAAACCCAATCACTCATGGCTCGACCTCTTTGCGAATAGCGGCCAGGTAGGGATCGTCGTCGGCGTCATCCCCGGTGGCCTCGGCTCCGGCATCGGGTTTGGCGGCGGCGGCGCGCCTGGCGTAGCGGAAGATCAACCCGGCGCCGAGCAGGAGCGCCACCACGGGCAGTATCCAGAGCGTCCAGTTCAACCCCTCGCGCTTGGGATCGAGCAGCACCCACTCACCGTAGCGACCGACGAAGTGATCGATGATGTCCTGCTCGCTCTCACCGGCGTCCAGTTTCTCGCGTATCCGGGACATCATGTCCTGCGCCATCTCCGAGGGGGACTCGGCGATAGGCATGCCCTGGCAAACCGGGCAGCGCAGCTTCTGTCCGATCTGCATCGCCTCGCTGTTCGCCATCTCGACCACCCCCGTGGTCGACGGGGTCGGCGCCTGGCTCTCCGCCATCTCGATCAGCCCTTTGGTCGAGCCAAACGCGGCAGGGGGCGGCGTCTGCTCAGCGGCCGGCGCCTCGTTCGCGGCCGGCGCCGGGTCGGGTGTTTGCGTCAGCAATAGCGTAGCTAGCAACGGTACGGTAATCATCGGGCGTCCCTCACCAGCAGCGGCTCGAGGATTCGTGCGATCAGGCCGTGGTTCACCGGCCCGACTTCCTTGTGGCGCACGATCCCCTGAGCGTCGATGAAGAAGGTCTCCGGCACCCCGGCGACCCCAAAGTCCATGGAGCAGCGCGAGACTGGATCCTCGAAGTTCGGGTAGGCCTGACCCTTTCTCTTCAGATAGCGGCGCGCGCCGTCTGGCTCATCCTGGTACAGCACTCCGACGAACTGTACCTGGCCCTGCTGGGCCCGTGCCGCCGCGAGCATGGTGGAGTGCTCCGCCTCGCAGGGCACACACCAGGTGGCCCAGAAGTTCACCACCAACGGCTTGCCCCGGAATTGGCTGAGGCGCACCGGCACGCCGTCGAGGCCGCGCAACTGGCAGTCAGGGGCCGGCTTGCCGGCCATCACCGAGGGCACCTCGTGGGGGTCGATGCT
The DNA here is from genome assembly GCA_030590185.1 of Deltaproteobacteria bacterium. Next base: position 2,180 of record JAUUZB010000175.1, on the reverse strand, counting down.
GAAGCCCCACGCGAACAATAAGATCAACGGCAGGATGACCACCGCCACGATCACGACGTTGCGCCAGTTCATCTCGCCCCCTCTTTGGCGGCGTCCGCCACGGTTGCGGTCACTCGCCGGCGTCGAGGCCAGAGCGAGAAACCGACTCCGATCACGAACAAGGGCTGGCTCCACCAGATCCAGGACACCAACGGGTTGATGAAGAGCTTGAGCGCCACCCGGCTGCCGTCCGGCTCCACCGACAGCAGGCTCACGTAGATGTCGACGCCGCCGGCGGTCTTTACGAAGGGCGTGCCGAGGGGCTCCTTCTGGGTGCGATAGTAATTCAAGACCGGGGCACCGGTCGCGATCAGCTCACCGCGGTGAAGGATCTCCATGGCCGCGCCGACGCGCAGGCGGTGGGGATCCTCCTGCACCTCGGTCTCACGGAAGATGAAGGTGTAATCGTCGATTTGGACGTGCTGACCCGGCGTCAGCGAGGCCTCGGCGGTTTGCTTGTAGGCGTGGGAGGCTGCGATGCCTACCACCACCATGACGACGCCGAGGTGAACGAGGTGGCCACCGATTCGTCGTCGGTTGGCGGCCATGGTGGCGCCCAAGGACATCCCGGCGCCCTCGCGGATCCTGCGGGCCCGGACCCAGAACGGGCGGCCCAGCTCGCGCAGGCTGACCACGGTGGCAAAGGCGCAGGTGGCAAAGGTGAGCAGCGGCAGCGGCTCGCGCAGACCCGCGATCAGGCAGACCGAGGTGACCACCAGCGCGCCGACGGCCGGTGGTCCGAGGGACCAGAGCACACCGGAGAGCTTGGGGCGCCCCCAGGGCAACGCCGGACCAACGCCCATCAAGAAGACCAACATCAAGCCGAGGGGCACCGCCACCTGGTTGAAGTAGGGCTCACCCACGCTGACCTTGGCACCGCGCAGCGCCTCGGCGATCAACGGATAGATGGTGCCGAGCAGGACCGTGAAGGTGAAGGTGACCAGCACCAGGTTGTTGAGCAGAAATGCGACCTCGCGGCTGAAGGTGGATCCGAAGCGGCCCTCGGCGGTGAGCAGGTGCGCCCGCCCGGCCAACCCGCCGATGGAGACCACCAGGGCGATGGTGATGAAGACCAAGAAGATCGGCCCTACATCCGATTCCCCAAAGGCATGTACCGAGTTGAACACGCCGCTGCGGGTCATGAAGGTTCCGATAATGGTCAACAGGAAGGCGGCGAGGATCAACCCGAGGGTCCAGGCGGGCAGCAGCTTGCGCCGCTCGTGCACGATGGTCGAGTGCAGGTAGCCGGTGGCCGCCAACCAGGGCAGCAGCGAGGCGTTCTCCACCGGGTCCCAGGCCCAGTAGCCACCCCAGCCGAGGACATCGTAGGCCCACCAGCCACCGAGCACGATGCCGACGCTCAAGAAGGCCCAGGGGATGAGCGTCCAGCGGCGCAGGGGCTTGAGCCAGCCGTCGCTGAGCTTGCCGCGGAACACGGCGGCGAGCGCGATCCCAAACGGGATCGTCAGGCCGACGTAGCCCAGGTAGAGGGTGGGCGGGTGGATCGCCATCAAGATGTGGTTCTGCAGGAGCGGGTTAGGGCCCGGCCCGTCCATCGGTGCCGGGATGATCTCGATGAATGGGTTGGCCGGGCCGGCCACCAGCTGGGTGAAGAAGGTGGCCACCGCCAGGATCACGCCGAGGGCGTAGCCCGTATACTCACGATATCTGTCGCGGTAGAAGTAGGTGAAGGCCAGGACGTACACCCCGAGGATGGCGCCCCAGAAGAGCATCGATCCCTCGAGGGAGGACCACAGGGAGACCACCGCCACCCAGGTTGGGGTCGAGCGACTGCCGACCTTGGCGACGTAGGAGACCGAGAAGTCGTGGCTCAACAGGGCGCGGACCATCACTAGGTTGGCGAGGATGACACCGGCGGAAAAGATATAGGCGGCGGTCTGCGCCCAGCGCAGGCTCCGCAGACTTCGTCGGTAGCCGGCGAGGATGCCGGCCACGGCGCCGAAACTGGCCGCACCGAGCGCGATCAGGATCAGGGCACGGCCCAAAAAGGGGATCACGGCGATTCTCCAGTCGGCTCATCGCCGTGGGCCGTATCCAAGCGCTTGCGCATCTTGTCCGGCATCCGGTTGGGGATCAACGTCTCGTAGAGCTTACGTGGGTCTTCACCCTCGTCGGGCGGT
>JAUUZB010000878.1 GCA_030590185.1 Deltaproteobacteria bacterium | reverse complement strand
CATCGGAGCGGCCGGAGCAGCGGCGGGAGCCATCGGAGCGGCCGGAGCAGCGGCGGGAGCCATCGGAGCGGCCGGAGCAGCGGCGGGAGCCATCGGAGCGGCCGGAGCAGCGGCGGGAGCCATCGAAGCGGCGGGAGCAGCGGCGGGAGCCATCGGAGCGGCCGGAGCCATCGGAGCGGCCGGAGCAGCGGCTGGAGCCACCGGAGCGGCAGCAGCCACCGGAGCGGCCGAAGCGGCCGGAGCGGCCGGAGCGGCCGGAGCGGCCGGAGCGGCCGGAGCAGCGGCTGGAGCCACCGGAGCGGCCGGAGCCACCGGAGCAGCAGCAGGAGCCATCGGAACGGCCGGAGCAGCGGTTGGAGCCATGGGAGCGCCCGGGGCGACGGCAGGAGCCATGGAGGCAGCCGGGGGGGCGGCAGGAGCCGCAGCAGGCGCAACTGGTGCTACGGCCGGCGCAGCAGGAGCGACGGCGGGTGCCACCGCCGTGGCTGGCCAGGGGTACTGGGCTGCCGCAGCCTCAGGATCACCGCCGCGCTTCTTGACCACGGTCTTCAGCAACCCGAGGTAGCCTTCGTACTCAGCGTGGCGGTCCATGCGTCTCCATACCACGAGCCAAACCTCGGACCAAGAAGCGCCGCCTGAGCGGGTGTGATCGAAACCTGCGAAATGGTCCACGAGTCCATTGGACCGCCAAGGAGCCAAGAGCGCCAAGGGAGTGGCTCGAGGCACGACCTTGGCGGCCTTGGCCCCTTGGCGGTAGACCGATATCTTCGCGGCATTTCGGTCATGCACCCGCCGCGGCCTGTTGACTCCTCCTGCGCCCTCCGGCGATCATAACCTAGCCGATGACTCGACGCGGAGATCACCTCAACCTATCCGACGAGCACAACGCCCGCGGGATCGACCTCGCTGACCGAGGTTGGCTCGACGAGGCGATCAGCGAATTCGAGAAGGCGATCGACCTCGACCCGGAGTCGGCCCACGCCCGGGACAACCTCGGCACGGTGCTTGCGGAAAAAGGTCAGCTCCTCGAGGCGCTGTTCGAGTACGTCGACGCGGTACGCGCCGAGCCAGAGAGCCCGTCGGCCCATCACTACCTCGCCAGCTTCCTCGCCAGTCAGGGCCACGAGCTCGCGGTGGCCGAGCACCGGCGCACCATCGAGCTGGAGTACGAGTTTCCCGACGCCCACCTCAACCTGGCCCTCGCCATGGCGGAGCGCGGCCAACTCGAGGACGCGGTGGCCGAGCTCGAGACCGCCCACGCCCAGATGCCCGACGACGAGCTGATTCACCACGAGCTGGCCTGCTGCCTGATCGACGTGGAGCGCTACCCCGAGGCAATCGGCCACCTCAAGAAGATCATCAAGCTCTATCCGGAGCACATCGAGGCCTACGTCGACCTCGGTATCGCGTATACCGCCCAGGGTTTCTACGCCGAGGCCGAGACGATCCTAAAATCGGCCCTCGAGATCGACACCTACGATTTCGCCGCCCAGTATCATCTGGCAGCGCTCTATGCGACGTGGGGCCGCGTTGACAACGCGCTCGATCAACTCGAGCTCGCCGCCACCCGCGACCACGAGAAGGTGCGCCACTGGATCAAGAACGACCGGCTCTTCGATGGCCTGCGAAACGAGGCCAGGTACCAGCGACTGATGACCTAGCCGCGGCGCAACAAGGAAACGATGACGTCAGACCCCACCAACGACGAGAACCCAGCGGATCCCAACGAGGCCCCGGCGCGACGCCCCACCCTCGACATGATCTCCGACGCGGCCACTTCGGTGCGGCGCTTGGAGGGCAAGGAGGATCTCGATGCAGATGGTCTGCGGACCATCTGGCACCGGGGGCGCAAGCAGATCGAAATGCTGACCTGGGAAAACGCCGACGAGGAGATCCAGCGCCAGGAGTTGTCGATCTTCGGCATGGTGGTCGAATTCAAGCGTGGGCAAACCGTGCGGACCGGTCACATTCCACTCGGCGACGAGATCTCAGCCGGCGACGCCAAACCGATGAGCGCCATGGTGGAGATGGATGAGGTCGCGGACGCCGGCACCCTCGAGCTCGCTGGCCACCTTCTCAAGAATTTCGAGGACCGCGATCGGTTCAGCCAGCACCTCCTGCGGGTCATCAACCTGACGATCGCCGACCTCGGTTACGACGACGGGCAAACCGCCGTCGGACAATTCGCCGCCCCCCAGCGTCTCGAGGGCGACGAAACCCAACAGCTCAACCCGCACGACATCCAGCAGCGGCACAAGATCCGCGAAGAAGCCCGCCAGCGCCGCGACGGCGCGCCGAATATGGATCAAACCGCGATCATGACGATGGACAAGCGCAGCAATACGCCGGTGATCCTGCTCGGGATCGGCCTGGGGCTCGCGGGGGTCGGGTTGGGCTTGTTGGTGAGCTATCTGCTCGGGGTCCTCTGAGGCGTGATTGCCCGTTCGCCCTGAGCGAATCCAATGACCCGTCGGTCCTGAGCGAGCGAAGCGAGTCGAAGGGGCGCACGTCAGGTCAAGGACCCGGCGCGGCTCAATTGAGGGACTTCGTGTCCGCTTCCGGCTCGCTGGCCTCGCTCCCCTCGCTCGCCTCTTCACTCTGCTGCTTGGCGATATCGGCCCGTACCTCGTCCATGTCGAGCTCGAGGGTCTTTTCCACCAGGGTGTTCAGAGCCTCCTCAGGCAGCATTCCGGGCTGCGAAAACAGGCCGATCCCGTCCCGGAAGATCATCAGGGTCGGAATGGCGCTGACCTGCAAGGCACCAGCGGTCATCGGCTGGTCCTCGGTATTGATCTTGCCAAAGGTGATGTCCGGATGGGCTGCGGCCACCTTCTCGTAGATCGGGCCGAAGGCCTTGCAGGGGCCGCACCAGGGGGCCCAAAAGTCCACAAAGACGATGCCGTCCTGCTTGATGGTAGTCTCGAAGTTGGCGTCGGTCAGCTCTAGGGTGCTCATGGTCAGCTCCTCTCGCCCTTTTGCGGGCGCCTCACAACGTGGGAGCCACCCGTCCCTAAAAGGATTCGTGACGGGGGCGACGCTTTGACGGTCCTGCGGACCGGCCGAACGTTACGAGCTCGTTCAAACCCCGGCGACCCACAAAAAAAAACACCGGTCAAAGACCGATGTTTTTTTTATAAATTTATTCCGGCAGCGTCCTACTCTCCCACACAGTCACCCGTGCAGTACCATCGGCGCAGGCGCATTTCACTTCCGAGTTCGAGATGGGATCGGGTGGGTCCACGCCGCTATGGCCACCGGAAACTTGCGTTTCCGAATACCAGTGAAGAGAACGATTAAGCT
>JAUUZB010000542.1 GCA_030590185.1 Deltaproteobacteria bacterium | reverse complement strand
TCCGTGTTGCCCTTTCCGGTGACGAAGAAGTGTGAGAGCTGTAGGTTCGGCAGCCAGGGACCTACCGGGCGCAGGCTGAGGCGGGACGCGAGGACCTTGTGGTTGTTGGTCTCGGCGGCGTGGTAACCGCCGCCGTTGTAGATGCCGAGGGCGAAGCTGCCATACCTGCCCGGGTAGTACTTGCTGACCGTGTGCCGGTAGTCCTCGCCGAGCTTCGGGCCGATCAAACCTGCGACGGTGGCGCCTAGATCGGCGGAGTTGAACAGACCGTTGCGCTCCAGGAACATCTGCCCGCGCATGCGGTAACGGTTGATGTGTTCCTCGTAGTCGAGCCACGGACCGTGCACCATGCCGACCTCGATGTTCGGCTCGCTGATGAGGAAGGTCTCGAAGGGGATGACGAACTTGCCGTAGAGGTATTTGAGCCGCACCCCGAAGTCCCCGTCGTCGTTCTGGTGTGCGTCGAGGGTGATCCGCGGCTCGAACCAGGGGGTCGGTTTGAGCTGCAGGGTGAGGTAGCCGCGCTTGATTTGCCAAGCGTTGAAGCTCTCGCCCTCCTCCTCGCCGACGCTGAACCGGAGGTACCAGACGGTGCTGATCTTGATGCTCTTGGAGAACAGGGCGAAGACTAACTCCGGGGTCAGCTCAGGGAGTGGGTCCTTCGGTGCGGTGACCGGGGCCGCGGCGTCGGCATCGTCGGGGCTGGCCGACGGCGGGGTGGCAGGATCAGGCGCGGCCCTCAGGGGGGTCGCGTCGAGCAGCGTTCCGGCCACCGCAACGGAGAGTAGGAGGAATAGTAGGCTGTGAGTGGGCTCCCGCATCCGCCCATCTTACTCGACCGGGGGGCCTCGGGGCCAAGGCCGTCCTCAGGGTTGCTTCGCCGTTCGTCGGCCGGTTCGCCGAGCCCGCCAGGCTAGCCAGACGCCGATCAAGATCAGCGCGGGATGGGGGCCGAGGGCGGCGCATCCGCCGACGAGCATGATGTCCCGATCGGGCTCGGGCTCGGCGCAGGAACCGCTAACGCAGGTCTCCGTGTCCCCACACTCCCCACAGATGCCGCCGCAGCCATTGTCGCCGCACTCGGCGCCGTCGCAGGTGGGGAAACAGATGCACGCGCCGTCGTGGCACCAGAATGGCTCGCTGCACTCGCCGCAGCTGCCGCCGCAGCCGTCGGTGCCGCAGGTAGCGTCGCTGCAGTCTGGCTCGCACGCGCATGAGCCCGCCTCGCAGACCGCGCTGCCGGCGCACATCCCGCAGCTGCCGCCGCAGCCGTCGGACCCGCAATCCAGGCCGTCGCAAGCGGGGGTGCACTCGAGCTCCGTGACCAGGCGTAGCACCAGGTCGCCGGCGATCCCGGCGGCCTCCATATAGGACCACATCGCCGGGTCGGCGTAGCAGCCGCCCAGGGTGTGGTGCAGGACGTTGGCGCCGCTGGTGATCGCGACGTCGTGCAGGGAGCCGATCTTCTGGCAGCCGCACTGGGAGCCGGCCACGAAGGCGCAGCTGGCGTTGTCCCACTCCGTCTCCCGGCCAGCCGCCGGCTCGGTGAAGCGCACCATCAACCAGATGTTGCCTTCGTTGATCAGGGGCGGGTGGCCCTCGTGGTCGGTCCAGTCGAAGCGGATCGAGACCGCCTCCCCGCCGCGCAACGGCGCGCCCATGGTCTCCTCGCTGATGTTGTAGAGATCCTCGCTGCTCATGGCGAAGATCAAGTTGCCGGCGCCCGGGTCAGGACCGCCGGCGGTGGAGCTCCAGATCTCCAGCCATACGTGGGTGGCCTCCTCGGGCGCGTTGGGTGCGGCGGCGAGGACCAGGTCGACGCCTTCGATCTTGATCGGGTAGTCGCTCGGGTCCGGGCGGTAGATCTGGCCAAAGGCCTCCTGGGCGACGTAGCCGGCCTGGGTGCTCAGGGCGAGGCCCTCGATCTCGGTGGCCGCCGTGGCCAGGTCCTCGCTGAATTGATCGTACTTGAATACCTTGGGGGTGGCGGTCGCGGTCGCGGTCAGCGGGGGTGCGATACTGACGACCGCCGCGCACCACAGAGCTCTGGTCATGTCTGCCTCCGAGGGCTCGCGCCCAAAGAGGTTGGTAACATGGATTCAACACCGGAGGTACCGGCCGGGACCGCGGTCCATGATAAGGTGGGGCCATGCGCCTTCGACCCATCGCTCTGTTGACCCTCTGGTGCGCCGTCGGCTGTGGCGGATCTGCGGCGCCCGCGCCCCAGGCGGGGCCACCCCTGTTCCTGGCCCCAAACCCCTGCGTGGGTTTTGACGCTTGTCGCAGCGGCTGTGAGGCCGGCGCCGGTCCAACCTGCTTCGAACTCGGCACCCTGCAGATCGCTGCGGAGATGATGCGGCGAGAGTCGGCGGGGGAGGGCAGCGAGGCCTCGGCCCGAGCGATCTACGACGCGGCCCAGGCCGAGGCCCCGCGAGCGACCTTTGGCCGAGCCGCGCAACTCCTCGGCGGCGAATGCGACGGGGGCGAGGTCGTGAGCTGTTATTTTCTCGGCCGACTGTGTGCCGAGGGCTGGGGGGGCGCCCCGGACCACGCGCGCTCCCTCGGCTTGCTGATCCAGGCCTGCGAAGGTGGCGTCGCCGAGGCCTGCACCGGAGTCGGTTGGCAGTATTTCGAGGGCCTGGCCGTGGCCAAGGACCGACCCCAGGGCCTGAAGTACCTCGAGCGCGGCTGCGCTGGCAAACACGCGACCGCCTGCCACAGCGCCGGCAACGCCTACCTCGAGGGCGCCGGGGTCCAAGCGGATAGCGGCCGGGGCCGGTCGTTGTTGGAGCAGGCCTGTGGGGGCGGCTCGACCGAGGCCTGCGAGCAGGTCGAGGGGCTCGGCGATTGAGCGGCGCCCGAGCGGATCACTCCGCCGCCGCGCCGTAGAAAAACTCGACGTTCTCCCGCACCTCGTCGATGGTCCCGGCGCTCACCACCTCCCGCGCTTGGCCACCGGTCCAGACCTCCGCCTTGAACTCGCCGCCCTCGAACCAGATATGGGTGAGGTGATCCGGCGTCTCATAGCCGGCGTAGCAGCCGCCGCCACGTAGCTCCTCGACCATCGCAGTCTCCACCGCCGCGGTGGGATCGCTCGGTAGCCGGGTCGACAGCTCGCGTTTTCCCCCGAGTTGGCTTTCCATGACGGAGCGCTATTTCTTGGGGGAGCTCTCGATGACCGACTCGAGCGAGGTGAGCTCGGCCAACAGCTGCTCCTCGACGTCGGCGGCGAGGTCGAGGCCTGCGAGGGTCCCACGCAGCACGCCGGCGGAGCTCTTGATCTGCCCGCGCGTCTCGTCGAGGGCGCCGCGGAAGATCTTGGCCTTACGGCGCAGATCATCCGTCGCCTCCCGGATGCGGGCGTCCATTACCATTTCGAACAGGTCGCTCTCGGTCTTGTGCTTGCCGACCTCGGCGTCCTTCTCGGCGATTTGCGTGGCGTAGCGGCGCACCCGTTCCGAAAGCTCGTCGCGCTCGAAACGCGCCTGCTGGTTGCGGATGGCGTTGTCGACCTTCTCGGCCACCAGGTCGAGATCCTCGAAGGGCTTTTCCAGGTAGTCGTTGGCGCCCAGGCGCAACGCCTTGACCGCTGACTCCGTGGAGGAAAAGGCGGTCATCAAGATGCAGGCGCAGCGAGGTTGCTCCTGGCGCGCGACCTTGATCACCTTGAGGCCGTCGATGCCCGGCAGGTTCTTGTCGGTCAACAGGCAAGAGAACGGGATCGTCTTGAGCCGCTCGACGGCCTTTTCGCCGGACTCCTCCGCGACGAGCTCGTCGCAACGGTCTTCGAGCAGCTCCCGCAACACCTCGATGACCACCGGTTCGTCGTCGACGATTAGGATCCGCATGGTGCTATCCGCTGTCTTTTTGCCGCCCATCATGGCACCTGAGAGTATCCGATCGACCGCGGTCGGTCCACCGGGCAGCAGAGATCCCAGGCCTGATCGGCGACCGGCACAAATTGAGGCTCGGCCGGCCGGCAATGATCGCGAATTCAGCCCCTCTCAGCCGGGAGACCGATCACCAATCAGGCCTGGCAGAGATCCGCAGTCCGGGGTCACCCTCCGGGTGTCCTCTGGGGGCAACGCAAAGATCTCTGCCTAGGGATTGATTTGCCCAGGCCGGATGCGTTTGATGGCCCAGGAACGGCCCATTCGAGCAGTCCGTGACGAGGGGAACGTGAGCAAGACCAAACAATGGATTTGTGATGTCTGCGGTTACATCCACACCGGCGATGCGCCCCCGGATGAATGCCCGGTGTGCGGCGTGGGCCCGGACATGTTCAGCCTGCTCGAGGTCACCGAGCCGCCCGGTCCAGGGCCGGCGCCGACGGCGACCGCCAACACCTGGCGGTGCACGATCTGCGATTACCTCGCCGCCGACGGCGAGCCGCCCGAGAGCTGTCCGGTCTGCGGCGCCGGCCGCGACCTGTT
>JAUUZB010000287.1 GCA_030590185.1 Deltaproteobacteria bacterium | reverse complement strand
TTCGTGAGTCGCACGCCGGAGATGCGGCAGATCTTCGACGCCCTACCCAACCTCGCCAACAGCCGAGCGGCGCTCGTCATCATGGGCGAGCCCGGCGCGGGTCGGGCGGCCCTCGCCGAGACCATCCACCGTCTCGGCTGCGATTGCGCCGAGAGCCCGCTGCTGCACCTGCGCTGCGACGAGGTGGGACGCGACCAACGCCTGGTCGATCACCTCGGAGCCGACTTCGCCGAGCGACTCGCCGGCGGCACCCTGGTCCTCGAGAACGTTGGCGCCGCCCCCGCCGGGTTGCAGCGCTCGCTGCTCGCTTGGCTCGAGGATGACGCGCACGCTTCAGACGTGCGCTTGATCGCCACCGCCACCGGCCGGCTGGAGGAGGGCGTCACGGACGGCAGCTTTCGCCAGGACCTCTACTACCGCCTCAACGTCCTCCATCTCATCCTCCCCGGACTGCGCGAGCGCCGGGAGGACATCCCCCTGTTGGTCGATCATTTCATCGAAGCCCTCAACGCCGAGCGAAGCAGCGAGGAGGGCAGAGATCTCGTCGAGGGCTTGAGCGCCGCTGCGATGCAACGACTGATGACGGCGGATCTGCCGGGCAACGTGCGGCAACTGCGCAACGTGCTCGGCCAGGCCCACGCGGCCTGCGGGGGACGCTTGATCGACGTCGACGACCTCGCCCTGCCGCCCCACCGCCCAGGGCCCGATGCGCCCGCGACCATGCCCTGGCGCGTCCGGCAAGCCCGACTCGAGGAGCGCACCATCCGCAACACCCTCGAACGACTCAACGGCAACGTCACCCGCGTGGCCCGCGAGCTCGGCATGCACCGCACGACCCTTTGGCGCAAATTGAAGCGCTACAAGATCGAATCCTAGGGCCCTCTTCGTGTTGCCGTTTCGCAACATGCAACGCAGCAGTTGCAACGTGGCAGCGGCCGGTTGCCCCGGGGCGCGCTCACGGGGCGGCCAAACGCGGCTCTCCCCCGGTCGAGGTTGGCGCACTGTTTGCAAATAATCTTGGTCCAACGGAACGACCGCAGACGGATTCGGAGAGAGTATGGTCGAGCTCGAGAGCTGGAATTGGGGGATCGAAAAGCGAGAGGTGGCCGACCTCAACGCCTTGACCCCGGGCGGCGAGCAGATCCTCTACGTGGCGGTGAGCCCCGACGGCGAGCGGCTCGGGGCGGTGGTGGAGATGGAGCCGGATCGCCTGCGGGTGGTGGCCAACGGCGAGCCCTGGGCCGATGAGCTCGAAAAGGCCCTGCAGCTGCAGTTCACGGCGGACGGTCGCCTGCTCAGCCTGGTGCGGGTCGACGACGAGTGGACCGTCGGGGTCGACGGCGAGCTCTGGCCGGAGCGCTGGGAGTTCGTCTGGAACCCGAAGCTCACCCCGGACGGCAGCGCTATCGCGGTGCAGATCAAACGCGACATGGCCTACTCGATCGCGGTCAACGGCAAGGCGTGGGAGGAAAACTTTTTCTCCCTACGCGAGTACGCGCTCAGCGACGACGGCCAACACGTGGCGGCCACGGTGCAGGTCGAGGAGCTTCCGGAAGCCGACATCTTCAAGTTTCTGGAGGGCACCTGGGGTCTGGCGGTCGATGGCAAGGCCTGGGCACAGCACTTCCTCAACGTCTATGGCCCCATCCTCAGCCCCGACGGTCAACGGGTCGCCGCCGAAGTGCGCACCGACGTCTGTGATTACACGGTGGCCGAGAATGAGAAACTCTGGGCTACTCCCTATGGCTGCGTTTGGGAGCCGATCTTCCGCGGCACCGACCGGATCGTCATGCCGGTCCGCCAGCGGGGCGCCTGGACCCTGGCGGAGAACGACAAACCAGTCTGGGACGGTCGGTACGTGCAACTCTGGAACACCGTCGCTAGCCCGGACGGGGCGCGTCTCGCCGCGGTGGTCGCGCCGAGCTACGGACGCTGGACGATCGCCGTTGACGACCGACCCTGGCCGTTCACGGTCGGCGATCTGGTGATGAAGCCCCACTTCTCCCCGGACGGCCGGCGGGTGGCGGCCATCGTCAAGGACGACAACCGCTGGACCATGGCGGTCGATGGCCAGCCCTGGTCGAGCACCTTCGACATGATCTGGGACCCGGTCTTCAGCCCCAACGGTGAGCTGGTGGCCGCCAAGGTAGATCGCGACGGGCACTACAGCCTCGCGATCAACGGCCGACCCTGGGGGCAGCAACGCGAGCGCCTCTGGGATCCGGTCTTCAGTTCGGACGGTCAAAAGCTCCTGGTGCGCGGTGTCGCGGACGGCAAGTACCTGCGCGAGGTGATCCCGGTCACCGAGATCATAGGCTGAACGAGGAGACGAGAGATGTACGAGCTCGTGAGTGGACCGCTGGTGTGGCTCGCCTTCATCGGCCTAGTCGGCGGCACCCTCTACCGACTGATGAGCATGGGGCTGCTGGCCAAGCAGGAAAAGACGGTCTTCCCGACCATGAGCGTCAAGTTTGGCCTGCGTTCCCTCATGCACTGGATGATCCCCTACAACAGCCTCAACATGCGGGCCCATCCGGTGATGAGCGCCGTCTCCTTCGCCTTTCACCTCTGTGTGTTGATTACACCACTGTTCGCCATGGGACACGCGGTGCTGTGGGAGGAGGCCTGGGGGATCAGCTGGTGGAGCCTACCGCCGCTCGCCACCGACGTGATGACCATCGTGGTGATCATCGGGGTGACCTTCTTCGTCCTGCGCCGCATCGCCGCGCCGGAGGTGCGCAACGTCTCGACCTGGCGCGACTACGCCATCGCCCTGTTGGTGGTGTCGCCGTTCCTCACCGGCTTCATCGCCCACCAACAATGGCTCCCGGCGCGGACCGCCGTCATCCTCCACATTTCAACCGGAGTGGTGTGGCTGGTGGCGATTCCCTTCACCCGCCTGGCCCACGTGATCTGGTTCGTGTTCACCCGGGCGTACATGGGCAGCGAGTTCGGCGCCGTGCGCCGGTCGCGGGATTGGTAACCAGCGAGGCAACGAGACATGTCTGATCCAGTCGACGAAGCAGTGGTCGATCCCGGCATCGATGACGCCATCGCCAAGCTAACGCCGGAAAAAATCGAGAAGGTCATCCGCCACGTGCTCGACAACGAGAGCGCGGCGCGACTCAAAGTCTACCTCGAAACCTGCGTGCGCTGCGGCCTGTGCGCCGAGGCCTGCCACTCCTACGTGTCACGGGACAAGGACCCGGACTACGCCCCGGTGGCCAAGGTCAAGGACACCCTGTGGGAGATGGTGCGCCGCAAGGGCAAGGTCGATGGTGCCCTGCTGCGCAAGTCCGCACGCATCGCCTTCACCGAGTGTGGCGCCTGCAAGCGCTGCAGCATGTATTGCCCCTTCGGCATCGACATCTCCTATCTCATCATGACCGTGCGGCGCATCTGCAGCCTGTTGGGGGTCGTGCCGCAGTACCTCCAGGACACCACCAACAGCCACGCCGCCACCATGAACCAGATGTGGGTTCAGCCGGACGAGTGGATCGACACGTTGATCTGGCAGGAGGAGGATGCCCGCGACGAGCTCCCCGGCTCCAAGATCCCCCTCGACGTCGAGGGCGCCGAGATCATGTACAGCGTCATCGCGCCGGAGCCCAAGATCCTCGCCCAGCTACTCGGCAACATGTCGCAGATCATGACGGCGGCAAACGTGAGCTGGACGATGCCCAGCGCCGACGGCTGGGACAACTCCAACATGGCGATGTACTCCGGCGACTTTGAAATCATGGGCAGGGTCGAGCGCTTGCACTGGGACCGGGCCATGGCCCTCAAGGTCAAGCGGGTGGTGATGGGTGAATGCGGTCATGCCTACCGCGGCGCGGTGTACGACGGGCCCAAGTGGTTGGGCTGGAAGGAGCCGCCGGTCCCGATGGTCCACGCGGTCGAGTTCTATTACGAGCTGATCAAGAGCGGCCGGCTGAAGATCAAAGAGAAGATCAAGGAGTCGGTCACGGTGCAGGACCCCTGCAACATCGTGCGTGGCCGCGGTCTGCACGACAAGCTCCGCTACGTGGTCAACGCCATCTGCGAAGACTTTCGCGACATGGACCCCCGCCACGAGCACAACTACTGCTGCGCCGCCGGCGGCGGGGTGATCAACTGCGGCCCGCCCTGGAAGCTCAGTCGCATGAAGAGCATCCGGGTCAAGGCGGAGCAGCTCGAGGCGACCGGCGCCGACATCTGCATCACGCCCTGTCACAACTGCCACAGCGGCATCGAGGACGTCATCGGGCACTACAAGCTCGGCATGCACGTCCGCTTCATCAATGAGCTGCTGGTCAAGGTCATCGAGCGGCCCGAGCCGTGAGCGAGAACGAAGTGATGGTACATCTGAGACAGGGCATGAAGCTGCTTGGAGCTCTCTCGCTGGTAATCGGGGTGGCCCTGATCGGCTGCAACGGCGACGGCGTTGCGGAGCGCGCCAGCGATGGCTCCACCCTGGAGATCCCCTGGCCCGCGTCCCTCGGCTCGTTGCAACGCCCGTTGGTGGCGTTCCCCCACGGCAAGCACGTCGCGGCACTGGCCAAGGAAGGCTGCGTTGCCTGCCACCCGAAGGGCGAAGACGGACGCCCGGTGTTCACCTTTCAGCGCCGGCCGGATCCCCTCACCCGGGACGCCCTGATGGAGCTCTACCACCAGCGCTGCCTAGACTGTCACGCCACCAAGAGCGTCGAGCTCAAACGAAATCTGCCGGTCACCTGCGCCGAGTGTCATGGGTCACACCCCGGCGTCGCGGCCGAGCGGCTCGCCATGCGCATGGACTACTCGCTCCACGCGCGTCACGTCATCGCGCATCAGGACAAATGCGACGGTTGCCACCACGTCTACGATGAGCAGGCCAAGAAGCTCGTTTATGCCAAGGGCAAGGAGAGCGCCTGCACCGACTGTCACGGGGCCGAACGGGTCGAGCGCACCCCGGCGCTGAGAAACGCCGCCCACGATGCCTGCGTGACCTGCCACCTCGGCGGAGAAGAGAAGAACCAGAAGACCGGCCCGTCACGCTGCGCCGGGTGTCACGGCGCCGAGGAACGGGCCACGATCAAGAAACTCGATCCCATTCCCCGCCTGATGCGCGGTCAACCGGACCGGACCTGGATCCAAGCAGCCGGGGGCAAGGCCGGCCGCGTACCCTTCGACCACCAGCTCCACGAGCCCCTAACCGAGTCCTGCTCCACCTGTCACCACCAGACCCTCGCCGCCTGCGACAAATGCCACACCCTCACCGGTAGCCCGGACGGCGGCGGCGTGACCCTGGCGAACGCCTTTCACGAGCCAACCTCGGACCGAAGCTGCGTCGGCTGCCATCGCCAGACCACCGACGTGCCCGCCTGCGCCGGCTGCCACGCCGCCATGCCGCCTCCCCCCGCCGAGCAGTCCTGCGCTACCTGCCACAGCGGCGGGCTCCCGCCAGCGCTCCCGGAGGGCACCGACCCAACCGCGAACATCCCGACACCGTCACCGTCACCGGAACTGTCGCCGACGCCGGAACTGTCACCGTCACCGTCACTGTCACTGTCACCGTCACCGTCACCGTCACCGGAGCCGACACTGTCACCGGAACCCCCGCCGCCCCCGTCCCCCCCCGTGACCCGCGCCCCGCTCCCCCCCTTCTCGGAGGCCTTCCCCGAAACCGTAGTCATCAACCTCCTCGCCCGCGACTACCAACCCTCCAAGCTCCCCCACGGCAAAATCGTCGCCACCCTCGACCGCAAGGCCCGCGAGAACAAACTCGCCGGAGCCTTCCACACCGACACCACCCTGTGCGCCGGCTGCCATCATCACAGCCCGCCCGCAACCCGGCCGCCGGCCTGCCGTTCCTGCCACGGCGCCAAGGCCCACCCCACCCGAGACCAACCGAGCCTCAAGGCCGCCTACCACCGCCAGTGCATCGGCTGTCACGAGTCGATGAGCATCAAGAAGACCGGCTGCATCGACTGTCACGCCGAGGCCGTTCCCAAAGCCCCCAAGGAGGAGAAGCGATGAGCGTCTCACGTCGCGGCTTTCTCACCGGACTCGCGGGCGGCGCCGCCGGCACGCTGGTGGCCGGCTCGGCCCAGGGCGCAGGCGCCAAGCACTTCGCGGGCCACGCCGGCCGCTTCGGCCTGC
>JAUUZB010001146.1 GCA_030590185.1 Deltaproteobacteria bacterium | reverse complement strand
CATTTCCCCGACTACCCGCTGCCCCCGGGTGAGACCCCCACCAGCCTGTTGCGCCAACTCACCTGGGCCGGCGCACGGGAGCGCTACCGGCCCCTGGGCGCCAAGGTCGAGCGCCAGCTCGAACGGGAGCTGACG
The DNA here is from genome assembly GCA_030590185.1 of Deltaproteobacteria bacterium. The sequence goes on along the minus strand of JAUUZB010001146.1, from coordinate 2,461 downwards.
TTGATCGCCAAGCTCGAGCTCGAGGGTTACTTCTTGATCGTCTGGGATATCTCTGAGTTCGCCCGGCGTCACCGGATCATGGCCCAGGGCCGTGGCTCCGCCGCCAACTCCGCGGTCTGCTACTCCCTCGGCATCACCGCGGTCGATCCGGTCGGCATGGAATTGCTCTTCGAGCGCTTCCTCTCCGAGGAGCGCGGCGAGTGGCCAGACATCGACATCGACCTGCCGAGCGGGGCCAAGCGCGAGGCGGTCATCCAATACGTCTACGACCGCTACGGTCCCCACGGCGCGGCCATGACCGCCAACGTGATCACCTACCGGGATCGCAGCGCCCTGCGGGAGACCGGCAAGGCCCTCGGCTTTGCCCCTGCCCAGATCGATCGCGTCGCCAAGCTCGCCGACCGCTGGAGCAGCCTGAGCGACCGCGATCAGCTCAGCGAGCGCCTGCGCACCGCCGGCCTCGATCCCCGAGAGCGCCGCGCCCAACTCTGGATGCACTTGGCCGCCGAGCTGTTGCACCTGCCGCGCCACCTAGGCCAGCACTCCGGCGGCATGGTGCTCGCCCGCGGGCGCCTCGACGAGGTGGTGCCCATCGAGCCGGCCGCCATGGAGAAGCGCGCCGTGATCCAGTGGGACAAGGATGACTGCGCGGCCCTCGGTCTCATCAAGGTCGACCTGCTCGGCCTCGGCATGCTCGCCGCCCTCGAGGAGGCGGTGCCGCTGGTGCAACAGAGCGAGGGCAAGACCATCGACTACGCCCACCTGCCGGCTGACGACTCGGGCATCTACGACATGCTGTGCGCCGCTGACACGGTCGGCCTGTTTCAGGTGGAGAGCCGCGCCCAGATGGCCACCCTCCCCCGCCTGCGGCCGCGCTGCTTCTACGATCTAGTGGTGGAGATCGCCCTGATCCGCCCTGGCCCCATCGCCGGCGAGATGGTCCACCCTTACCTGCGCCGTCGTGCCGGCCGGGAGGCGGTGAGCTATCCCCACCCAGACCTCGAGCCGGTGCTGCGGCGCACCCTCGGGGTGCCGATCTTCCAGGAGCAGATCATGCGCATGGCCATGACCGTGGCCGGCTTCACCGGCGGCGAGGCCGAGGAGCTACGCCGCGCCATGGGCTTCAAGCGCGGGGAGCGCATGCACGACATCGAGGACCGACTGCGCCGCGGCATGACCGCCCACGGCATCAGCCCGGCGGGCCAGGACGAGCTGGTGCGCTACATCACCTCGTTTGCCTCCTACGGTTTCCCTGAGAGCCACAGCGCCTCCTTCGCCCTGATCGCCTACGCCTCGGCCTACCTCAAGTATCACCACCCGGCCGCCTTCCTCGCCGCGCTACTCAACGCCTATCCGCTCGGCTTTTACCACCCGGATACCCTGGTCAAGGATGCCCAGCGCCACGGCGTACGGGTGCGCGCCATCGACGTGACTTGCTCGGCCTGGGGCTGCAGCCTCGAGGATCCCCGCACCGTGCGCCTCGGCCTGCGCTACGTGCAGGGCCTGCGTCAACCGAGCGGTGAGCGGATCGTGTCCGAGCGCGCGCGCCAGCACTTTGTCAGCCTCGCTGACTTCGAACGTCGTTGTCGTCTGAGCGACGCGGAGCTCGCGACCCTGGCCGAGCTCGGCGCCTTTGCGGCGATCAAAAACCACGACGACCAGGTATCCCCCCGTCTCACCCGGCGGGCCGCCCTCTGGCAGGTGGCGCGCCTGCGGGAGCGCACCACTGGCCTGCTCGGCCGCGCCGAGCCTCGAGCTGGTCCCAGCCCGCTGCCGGAGATGGACTACGTTGAGCGCGTCATCGCCGACCACAAAAACTCAGACATGAGCACCGGCCCCCACCCGATGCGTTTTCACCGCGAGGCACTCGCGGCCCACGGCATCTTGAGCGCCAAGGAGCTCAGCCGCTGTCGCGACCAGAGTCGAGCGCGGGTGGCCGGCTTTGCCATCACCCGCCAGCGACCGCGCACCGCCAAGGGATTTTTTTTCATCACCCTCGAGGATGAGACCGGCTTCGCCAATCTGATCTTCACCCCCCCGGTGTTCGAGGCCTTTCGCCCGCTGGTGGTCGGCGCCGGCGCCATGTGCGTCGAGGGGTTGGTGCAAAACCGCGAGGGCGTGGTGCATCTCAAGTGCGACCGGGTGGAACCGATGGCCGCGGCGCTGGGGGAGGTGGCGAGCGCCTAGCCACCCCGGCGAGCCAAAATAAACGGCAGCCGTACCGCGTAGGTCCCCCGGGCCGCCGGGAATTGCCAGCCTCGCACTTCGGAGGCCAAACAGGCGGCGATGTCAGCCTCGCCGAGTTGATCCTCGACCACGGCGATGACTGAAACGCGCCCCGCCAAGGTCACCTCGGCCTCGACCACGATCTTGCCGCCGAGATCCCCCCGGTAACGCAACGCCCGCCGGTAGCAGCCGTTCACCGCCGTGATGTTCGCCTGGATCAGCGCCGCGGCCTGCT
>JAUUZB010000202.1 GCA_030590185.1 Deltaproteobacteria bacterium | reverse complement strand
TTCAAGGCCTACGCCGAGGCGGAGAAGTTCCCGGAGAGCCAGATCTACGGCTTCGCCATGTACAAACAGGGTTGGTGTCACATCAACACCGGCCGTTGGGACCTCGCCCTCGAGCAGTTCGAGCGGGTGGTCAAAATCGCCGAGGACCCGCGCAGCAGCATCGATAAAAAAGCGCGCAAGTCCCTGCGCAAGGAATCACTCAAGGACTTCGTGCGCGCCTACTCCCACGTGGGCTGGGCCCAGGACTCCTACAAGGCATTCATGAAACTCGGCGGCAAGGATGACGTCGTCCGGATGATGGAGAACCTGGGCAACTGGTACATCAAGCGGGACTCCCACCCCGACGTCATCGAGGTCTACCGAAACCTGATCGCGAGGTACAAGCGCTCGACCCGCAAGCCGATCTACCAGGGCCGCATCGTCAACGCCGCCGACAAGGAGGGGGACGACAAGAAGACGGTCAAGGAGGTCAAGCTGTTGACCAAGTACTTCCACGACGTGCGCACCTACCTCGAGGAGAGTGAGGATCTATCCGACGAGCAGGCCACCGGGGTGAAGAAGGACCTCAAGGAAGCCGAGGGCATCGCCGAGAACACCCTGCGCCGGCTGGCCATGGAGTACCACAAGGAGGCCAAAAAGCTCCCGGAGCAGTCCAAGGGCCAGCTGCGGCGCTACGAGTACGCCCGGGATCTCTACCAGCACTACCTAGAGGTGTTCCCCAAGCCCAACCCCAAGGCGACGGTCAACTACGTCTTCTTCATGCGTTACTACTACGCCGAGGTGCTGTTCTACCTCGCCGAGGCCTCGGCCAGCGGGGCGACGGAGCTGTTCCGCGGCGCGGCGCGCAACTACGACATCGTCTACGGGATGAACCCCCACCCGAAAAAGGACAACGAGAAGAAGATCGTCAACCAGGCGGTGGAGGACTCGGTGCGCGCCTACGACGAGGTCGTTCAGGATATCGAGCGCAAGAACCCACCGGATCTCGAGGGCACGGATCCGAAGCCGGTCCCGGAAATCAAGATGGCGCTGATCAACGCCTGCAAGCGCTACATCACCCACTTTGGCAAGAGCGGCGAAGAGGTGGTCGAGATTCGCTACAAGGTGGCGCGTATCTATTACACCTACAACCACCTCGATAAGGCGGCACCCGCCTTCAACGACATCGTCGAGAACCACCCGGGGCACGACGTGGCCTGCATCGCGGCCAACCTCGCCCTCGACATCCACAACCTGGGCAAGAACTACTCCGCCCTGCGTACCCTCACCCGTTCCTACCAGCGCAACGAGGAGCTCAAGGCGTCCTGCGGGCGGACCTCGGACGAGGATGAGATGGCCAAGTTCGCCAAGATTGAGGAGCAGGCGACATTCTTGCTGATCAAAACCTCGCTCGAGGACAAGAAAAAGTACGTCCCGGCTGGCAACGCCTACATGGACTTCTACCGTCAGTACGGCGGCGGCGGCAGCGGTCGCTTCGCCATCGACTCGGTCAATAACGCCGCGGTCAACTACGACAAGGGCCAGCGTCTCGATAAGGCGAATGAGGTGCGCGAGTTCCTGGTCAAGACGTTCCAGGACTCCAAGGACAAGCGGGCCGTCGACCTGGTCAAGGAGACCATGTGGAACATCGCGCTGTCCTACGAGCGGGTGGTCGACTTCCAAACCGCCTCCAAGTACCTGGAGAACTACGCCGCTCGTTATCCCGATGAAGACAACACCAAGGACGCGATCTACAACATCGGCGTCTACCTCTCGACCCTGCGCGACTTCAACGGTGGCCGCGCGGCGCGCACCAAGTACCTCGGCCGTTGGGGCAGCGACAAGGACTCCTACAAACTCAAGTGGGCGATGTGCATGAGCCTCGAGGAGGAGGCGAAGCTGCTGGAGGGGCAGAAGGAACAGAAGGCGTCGGTCAAAAAGTGGGAGGCGGTCCACGATTGCCTGTGGGATTGGATCAAGACCGACAAGTACGCCAAGGCCGACACCGACATGCTCTGCGACGCGCAGTTCCGGCGCGGTGAGATCATGAAGAACAAGACCAAGTACTCCAAGGGGTACTACGACCAGCGCAAGTTCGTTCTCAAGATGTGGCCGACCTGGGAGAAGAAGGAGGGCAAGGAGGAACTGCCACGCTGCGCCACCGCGGTGAGCGAGTTGATGTTCCGCGACATGCGGCCGCGCTACAGCAAGTACGCCGATCTGCGCATTTCGGAGCTCGCCCCGAACGAAAAAACCAAGGCGAGTTTCGAGAAGTCGATCGCCGCTAAGGTCAAGGTCCGCGACGAGCTGATCAAGGGCTACCAGGAGATCGTCAAGATCGGCGTGGCGGAGTGGTCCCTGGCCTCGCTTTACATGATCGGTGAGGCCTACAAGAACTCGGTCGATCGATTGTTGAAGACACCGATCAAGATCCCCGAGAAGTTCCAGGGCATGAAGCTCGACGCCGACACCAAGAAGATGCTCAGGGATCAGCTCGAAGGGACCCTCACCACCATGGGGACCCCGGTGACCGCCCAAGCGGTCGACGCGTATTCGATGGTGGTCGAGACCGCCAACCGACTCGGGGTCTACAACCGCTGGTCGGTCAAGGCGCTCAAGCGCCTGCAGCAGGTGCGGCCAGACGAGTACGTGCCGCTGGTGGAACGTCTGGTGCCGGTCAACTTCGACCATGACGTCGTGGTGGAGAAGAATGGCGTCGTGATCGCCGACAAGGTTGGCTACAAGGCGCTCGAACAACCGCTCAAAGATGGTGTCGGTCCGCCCCCCAAGGATGACGGCAAGAAGAAGAAGGAGGAGAAAGAGGCGGGCGAGCCGGATGCCGACGAGGGCAAGGACAAGGGCAAGGGCAAGAAGAAGAAGAAGGGGAAGAAGAAGAAGGGCAAGGGCGGTATTCCCGGCCATGCCAGTCGGCTGCCGGTTACCTGCGACGAAAGGGCGGCCTGACATGCGTATCCAGCATTTTTCTAGGATCGCCGCTGCGCTCGGGTTCGGCGCTGCGCTCCTGTTGGTGGCCGCGACCACGGTCGGTTGTGGCGGCGACGAAGCGGCCCCTCCGCCGACAGCCGGGCCCAAGAAGGAAAAGCCCAAGAAGGCCGAGAAGAGCCATGCCCAGGTCGCCAAGGAGAAGCAGGACAAGGCCGAGGCCCTGTTCAAGAAGATCTCCGGGGAGATCGACAAGCTCGACCGGGACCAGCCCGTAGATCCATTGTGGGTGAGCCAGCAGCTGATGAAGGTCGTCAAACTCAACCCCAACCACCACGTGGCGCGCTATAACCTCGCCGTCCTGGCGTTGCGTGCCGGCAAGCGGGATGCGGCGCGCAAGCACTTCGAAGCGGTCGCCCGGAGTAATCCGGAGTTCGCGCCGGCTCGGGAGAACCTGGCGCACTTCGCGGTCGGCGAGGGCAAGCTCGAGGAGGCGCGCAAGGTCTACGCCTACTTCATGAAGAAGGAGCCGGCGAACATCACCTCACGCCTCGGGATGGCCCGCCTGAACGTCATCGACGGCAAGTACCAGGAGGCGATCGACCTGTGCCGCAAGGTGCTCCAGCGCAAGGCGGATGCCATCGAGGCCTTCCGGGTGCTGGCGCGGGCCTACCGGGCGGTGGGCAACACGCCGATGGCGGAGCTGATCATCGGCCGGGGTCTCAAGGTCGACAAGGACGATCCAGAGTTGCACTACATGACCGCCGAGATCCTGGCGGAGAAGGCGAGCCTGGCCGTCTACGTCGACAAGCTCAAGGAGGTCATCCGGATGAAACCGGACTGGCTCGAGGTGCGAGCCAAGCTCGCGGCCATCGCTGTCGAGTACCGCGACTTTGGCAACGCTTCGATCCAATATGAGGCGATCGCCAAGGAGAAGCCGAAGGATCGGCCGACCATGATCGGTCTGGCGGTGAGCTACACCGGCCTGGGGCGCTACGACAAGGCGGAGAAGCTCTACCTGGAGCTGCTCAAGCGCAACAAAAAAGATCTGGATGCGCTGTGGAACGTGGCGGCGCTCTATCACAATCGTCTTCACAAATTCCCGGAGGCCAAGAAGTACTACAAGGCCTTTGCGGCGGCGGCGCCGGAGGGGGACGAGAACAAGAAATCGGTGCCCAAGCTCATCAAGGCGATCGTCGTGATCGAGAAGGACGACAAGGCGCGCAAGGATCGCGAGGAGCGCGCCCGCAAGAAGCAGGAGGCGATCGACAAGTCCTGCGAGCTGATCGCGTCGGGTCAACCGCCCGGGGACTGGGCAGAGGCCATCGGCAAGGAGGAGGATCGCATCGAGACCGCCTGGGGTCTGTTGACCAAGGCGAGCGAAGCGATCGTGGCCGGTGACATCGCGACCGGGGACGCCATTTTCGACTGCGCCGTGGGCATCATTCCGGACACCGAAAACTCCAAGATCCAGGGCTGCGCACCGATGCGTATCGTTTGGACCCGCGACGTGCTCTATCCCCTCGGTCGGCTCGATGACGCTATCGCCTGCATCGAGGGGGCGATCGTGTGCGACGAGGTCAACGCCGACGCCCACTTGATCCGCGACCAGCTCGTGGCACTCCAGGCCCAACTCGCGGCGGAGGCGGAGCAGCAGCGGCTGCTCGAGGAAGAGGGTGGGGCGCCCGCGGAGGACGGTGCGGATCTCTTTGCACCGGACGAGGGCGGCGTTCCGGCCGAAGGCGGCGCACCGGCGCCGGTTCCCGAGGCTGGCCCGTAGGCACGATCTTCGTGAGCGCTCGTATCGGTCGGGGTCGAATTGGCTCACGCAAAGACGCAAAGGTCCTGAAAAAAAAGCCGTGGTTCTCTTTGCGCCTTGGCGCGAAACTCCTCAGGGCTGCATCGTCATGTGGATAGTGGTCCTGGCGCGGCCTTTTTGCCCATTGACAATACCAGCCCTTTTATACGACGGAGGCTGCGAAAGTCCCTCGGTCCCTGGGCTGGATCGGACGCCCGGGGTGTCCGTTTTATCCGGGGATTGACGATATTCACCTCGACGGGCTGATCCTTGGGGTGGAGGGCTGGAGTGTGTATGATGTTCCAGGTTACGGTGTGTTAACGAGGGGATCGGCCATGGCAAGGATTTTTTGGGCTATCGCAGCTGCCATTGGAATGCTGGTATTCATCGGTGCAGGTGAGGCTCGTGCACAGGACGAGATCGTCTACGAGAAGCACTCGGTCGTCGACTTTGGCGACGACACCATCGATGGAAATCTGAGCCGGCCAGATGGACAGTACCTCGAGAGTCAAAAGCGGCGTCGCCACGAGCGGTTGATCAGAGTGCGCAAGGATTTCCGGCCGGAGATTCTCCAGTCGGTGCGGATTCTGTAATTCCGGTGGTTGCGCTGCGATGGTGAGCTGACAATGGGTCTTGCGCTTCACGTTCAGGTCTTCAGCGACAATCAGATGGTGGCGGAGCACCAGTTCGACGGTGATCAGGTCCGCACGATCAAGATCGGCCGGATGAAATCCGCGCAGCTCAAGCTCGAGGATCCGAGCGCCGGCCGGATCCACGCGGTGATCGAGTGCTCGGGCGACAGTGCCTCCCTCGTCGACATGGGCTCCTCGACCGGGACCTTCTGTAACGGCAAGAAGATCAACAAGGTCAAGCTGAACCACTGCGATCGAATCAAGATTGGCAACACCGAGATCCTGGTTGGTGTTGGCGGCCCGCCGGTGGTTGCGGCCCCGCCACAGGCCGCGGTCGCGCAGCCAGGCCAGATGCCTGGTCAAATGCCCGGCCAGATGCCTGGGCAAATGCCCGGCCAGATACCGGGTCAAATGCCTGGCCAGATACCGGGTCAAATGCCCGGCCAGATGCCTGGCGCGATGCCGGGTCAAGCACCTGCCATGGGCATGCCGGCCGCCGGTGCTGCCCCAGGGACCATGCCCCCGGGCATGGCCCAACAGCCGGGCCAACCGGGGGTCGCGCCTGGGATGCCGATGCCAGGACAGGCCCCGGGTGGAGTGCCCAGCCCCGGTCAGATGCCCGGCGCCGTGCCTGCCCAAGCCCACGACGCCGCAGCGGCGCAACCGCGGTTCGACGGCGGAGGGCAGGCGCCAACGCGCCGTGCCACCCGTGATCGGGTCTTCTCCGCGGCGGTGGAGGCCCGGCCGCACCCGTCCCTGCCGCCGGAACCGAAGATCACCAACGACAATCGGCTCCTGGAGATGCGGGTCTATTGGGGCGACGCGCTGCTGGCGGTCCATCACTACCACCAGCCCAAGGCGATCACCCTCGGCGAAGCCAAGGGCACCGACTTCTTCATCTCCTCCGAAGGGCTGCCGACCGAGGTTTTCCCGCTGGTCCGCTTCGAGGAGGGTGAGTACGTCCTCACCTTCACCAAGCACATGGACGGGGAAATCGAGATCGAGGGCGACCTGCACAGCCTCGACAGCCTGCGTGGCTCCTCCCTGGCCCGCAAGGAGGGCACCCTCGAGGATTCCTACAAACTCAACCTGGGTTTGATGGCTCGTGCCCTGGTCCACTGGGGCGGCGCCACCATCGCGCTGCGTTTCGTACCACCGGTCAAGGCTCTGCCAAGCCAGTTCATGCAGAACCTGGATCTCCAGTACTTCAACCTTTTCCTTCTTTCGTTGGTTTTCCACATCGCGGCGCTGTTTACCATGATGCTCTATCCGCACGACGCGGACGCCCTGCGTATGGATTTGTTCGACGAGGATGCCAATCGCTTCGCCAACATCATCCTCCAGGGCCCGGAGAAGAGCGAGGCCGTCGAGGATCTCCTCGAGCGCTTGAAGAAGCAGGTCGAGGAGAAGAAGGAGAAGCTCGAGGAGAAGAAGGAACAGAAGAAAGAGGTCAAGCCCGACCCGAAGCAACAGAAGGTCAAGGTCGTCAAGCGCGAGAAGACCGAGCAGCAAAAAAAGGCCGAGGT
>JAUUZB010000262.1 GCA_030590185.1 Deltaproteobacteria bacterium | reverse complement strand
CGATTGTGACGGTTCGGATCTGGGTGTCTGTGAAGAGGGCACCTGGCAGTGTGGCGGCGGTGTTTATGCCTGCAGCGACGCCACCGGCGACGACATCGAAGGGCCGTTCGACGATCCGAGCTGCGTCGATACGGTCAACAACGACTGCGACGCCGACACGGATTTGAGCGACAGCGATTGCGACTCAGGTTACGCTTATCGCCGGCCGATCGTCATCCAATCCTCGGCTGTCGGCGGGAGCTGCGCCGCGCCACTATCGAGCTTCCCCCTCCTGGTCCTGCTCGATAACGACAGCACGGTGCGCACGGTTGGCAACGGTGGACGCTTGCAGAGCGCCAGCGGCTACGACCTGGCCTTCTGGGGGCTCGACGATGGCGTGTGCGGTGGCGCGAGCACTGCGCCCTGCGCGCTCGATTTCGAGGTCGATGAGTGGCGCGACCTGGCTGGCGATCTGGTCGCCTGGGTGAGGATCCCGACCCTGGCTCACAACGCCGACTCGACCATTTACGTGTACTACGGCCGGGCCGGGGTGGCCGTCTCGCCGGCGAACCCAACTGCGGTGTGGGATGCGGACTACGTCGCGGTTTGGCACCTGGGCGAGACCACCGGTGGGGCTGGGGCTATTGAGGATTCGACCAGCAACGGCAACGACGCCACCGACACCGGCAGCCCCACCCTGGGCGCGACCGGTCAGATCGGCGGCGCCATCCATCTCGACGGCAGCGACGACTATCTCCAGATCGCCGACCACGCGAGTCAACACCTGAGCAACCGGATCACGGTCGAGGCCTGGATCTATCCGGATGCCTCGACCGACTGGGCGACGGTGCTCTCCAAGTTCACCGGTGGGTCACGCGACCTCTACTGGATTCAGAACAATGGCACGCTGATTTTCGTTTTGGAGCCGGTGGTGACGACTGCCAACCGGTTGGTGGACACCCTGGCGCTGACCGCCTGGTCCTATGTCGCCGTGACCCACGACACCGCGACCTCGACGCAGTTCATCAACGCCGTGGCCGGCGACACCGAGGTCAACAGCGCCACCATGAACATCAACTCCAACACCAACGACATGTTCATCGGCTACAACACGAACTGGCCGACAGAGCTGTTCGATGGGCTGATCGACGAGATGCGGATCTCGAGAATCGACCGCTCCCCGTGTTGGCTCGAAACCAGCCGTGCCACGCAGATTGCGCCCGGGACGTTCGCCGTGATCGGGACTGAAGAGGTGTTGTAGGCGAGTGAGCGCCGTTCAACCGAACAAGCGGTAGAAGATCTCATTGGCATCGAGCACGCCGACCTTCTGGAGCAGGACTAGGATCACCAGCACCGGCGCTACCCAGCGGATCAAGATCAACCAGGCCGTGACCAGCGCTGGCGCCACACCCTCGAGCTCGGCGGTGCGGATCTTCTTCGGCATGAACCAACCGGCGTAGATCGAGATCATCAAGCCGCCCAGGGGCAGCAGCCAATTCGACGCCAGGTAGTCCATCGTGTCGAAGAAACTCTTACCGAAGCCAGGCTGCCAAGAGGCCAGGATGAAATCGGGATCGAAAGAAAAGGCGCACGGTAGGCCGAGCAACATCACCGCCCCGCCCAAGATCCACGCCGCGCGTTGCCGGCTCCAGCCGCGTTGGTCGATGGCGTAGGAGGCCACGACCTCGAGCAGCGAGATCGCCGAGGTCAGGGCGGCCACCGCGAGGAGGCCGAAAAACAGGATGGCCAAGAGCATCCCGCCACGGCCAATCTCGGCGAAGGCCAGGGGCATGCTCTTGAACACCAGGCCCGGGCCGGCGTTGGGCTCCTGGCCGAAGGTGAAGATGATCGGGAAGATCATGAAACAGGCCAGCAGGGCGATGAGCGTGTCCAGGCCGGCGATCAGCGCCGCCTGTTTGAGCAGGTGGTCCTTGGTGCCCTGGTAGGAGCCGTAGGTGATCAAGGCGCCCATGCCGAGCGACAGGGTAAAAAAGGCGTGGCCGAGGGCTTCGAGTACCCCGCTGGCCTTGAGGCGATTGGGATTCGGGCTGAAGACGAAGGAGACCGCCTCGCCAAAGCCGGGCTGAAAGGCGGCGTACACCACCATGACGATCATCAGACCGACGAGGGTGGGCATGAGGATGCGGCTCCATTTTTCGATGCCCTCCTGGACACCGGCGGCGACGACAGCGATGCAGATCAACATGAAGAGGACCGCCCAGAACGTGCTGGTCCAGCCATCGGTCGCGAGCCCGTCGAAGGCTTTGCCCACCTCGCGGGAGATGACGTCCCGTCTCTTTTCGGCTTCGGCTTCGACGCTCACCGCCGCGTCATCGAGTCCGGCGTAGTGGCGGTGCGCCTCTCCGGCGGCGGCGGTTTGGACTCTCGCGATGCGCGTCATCAAGGCGGTCGCGGTCTCGACCTGTTCGCGCAGCAGCGGCTCCACCAGGAGGTTGGCCCCGGCCTGCGGATCGTCCGTCTGCGCCAACGCGGCTGCGTAGCGTTCGTAGCCGGACCAAACCGATTTCGGGGCTTGGATGCGGATGTCGGTGATCTCCTGGTTGGTCTGCCGGGTCGCGCGGCGCTTGGCGAGCATGATGCGGAGCTCGTCCATCGACGTGGTGGCTCGGAAGGCCGTGGCCTCCTTGGCCGCGACCTGGTGAATCGGCTCGGTGAACCCGACCAACGACTTGAGGGTGTAGTCCATGGCCCAGCCCGCCACCACGATGTAGTAGGACAGGATCAGGAAGCCGCAGATTACGCCCATCCAACCGACAACGGTCCAGCCGGTCGGTCGTCCCTGCAGGGCCTCGAAGGCGCCGACCGGTTGCTTGCGGGCGGCGCGCCCGATCATGATCTCGGCGGCCATGATCGGAATGCCGATCAGGCCGATACAGACGAGGTAGATCAGGACGAACAGACCGCCGCCGTTCTCGCCGGTGATGTACGGGAACTTCCAGATGTTGCCGAGGCCAACGGCCGAGCCGGCCGCCGCCAAGACGAAACCGAGACGGGATCGCCATTGGCCCCGATCTGTCGTCATGAGATCCCTCCTCGGATGGAATCGCGCCGAAGTAGCATTTGCCCCGGCAACGGACAAGCATGGCCAACCCAGAGCGCCTCCCGGGCCATGGCCGTTGGCCCGGATTTCGGGCACACTGATGCTCCCATGGCGATCAAGCTCGATCCATCGAGCACCGGGCGGATCCCCCGCGAGGCGCTCTTTGAGGCCAAGGCCAAGGAAGCCAAGCCCGACGCCAAGGCGCCCGGCAAGCTCCGGGCGATGGAGAGGCCGCAGATGTTGGCCACCCCCCAGCGGGCGGCCACACAGCCGGTCCCGAGCCGGGCCGCCGGCGGGGCGGCGGAGTTCCAGAAACAGGCCCAGGCGCTCAGCGCGCAGCTGCGGGGCAAGGGGCCCGAGCGCCTCTCGGCAGCGGACAAGGCCCTGGCGTTGGCGGGGTCCTATGCCATGCGGCGCTCTAAGGGCGCCCGGCGCTGCGGTATCGATCTGCTCGAGGAGGTCGCCGAGGAGGTTGAGGAGCGCGCCCTGTTAGCCAAGAAGCTCCGCCACGTTCTATTGGCCGAGGCCTATTTGCACCAGGCCTCGCCCGACTCGACCCTGCGCGCCATCCGTGCCCTGGTCGGCATGCTCGACGACGAAACTGAAGAAGCGTGAAGATCGATCAGGTGGAGAGCTTGGCCCGGGCCACCTTGGCCCATGGCTTCATTCAAGTGGTGATCCACTTTCCGCAGCTGCTCGAGGAGATCGGGATTGGCGCCGAGGAAACGCTGCAACAGGCGCTGCGCTTGGCCGAGGAGGCGATCGCGCTAGCGCCGGAGCTCCCGGATGGACACACCGCCCTCGGGCGGCTGCTGCTCTGTCACGATTCCGAGGAGGCGGCCGAGGATGCCCTCGAGGTGCTGCGCCACGCGCTCAGCCTGGATTGCGATCACGACCCCGCCGAGGTCGCCCTCGCCACGGCGATGTGGATCCGGGGCGAAGCACAGACCGCGCTCGAAGCGACCGACCGCGTGCTCAAGCGTGGCAACGCCATGCCCCAGGCGTTGATGCTGCGCGGGCTGTTGCACCAGGAGGCTGGCCGGTTGGTCGAGGCACGCCGGGACTTCGAGCGGGCCGCTAACCTGGCGCCCCAGGCACCATTGTTCCGGCTCGACGCGGCCGCCGCCGCCGAGGCCGCGGGTGATGAGGCCGCGGCGCGGGCCCATCGGGAGGTTGCCCGGGAGTTGTTGGGGGAGGTTTTTCAGCAGGTGAGCCGGGCGCGGGAGGGACCGGTGGGGACAACGCGGGAGGGCTCTGGGGGCTAGCAGGACAGCACCTCTCCACCGTTCGGTCTGAGCCGGTCGAAGGCCGGTGGCGGGCAGGGCGCTTCGACAGGCTCAGCGCGAACGGTTTTGGGGCTCAGCGCGAACGGTTTTAGGGCTCAGCGCGAACGGCCCTGGGGCTCGCCAACTGAGATGTGCTAATGAGTCCCCCGGGATCGGGTCGGGCCAGGAGCACGACCCGCCGCCCGAGGTCGCAACTCTCTGAGGAAAGAAGGGCCCCATGCGTCGTTTTGCATCACTGCTGATCTTGGTCGCGAGCTGTGGCACGAGCCCAGAGAGCGCGCCGCCGGCGCTCAGCAAGGCCGCCTTCAACGCCGCGCCCGTATTGCTGACCACGGAGGCGCCGGTGGTCAACGTGACCGGCACCGACGATACCTTTGCGCCGCTGACCGTCACCGAGGCGATGGTCGACACGCGGCTCGTCGGCCTGGTGGCCCAGACGCGCCTGATGATGACCTTCTGCAACCCTCACGATCGGGTGCTGGAGGGGGAGCTGGTTTTCCCACTGCCCGAGGACGCCACGGTCAGCGGCTACGCTCTGGACATCAACGGTCAGCTGGTCGACGCGGTCGTGGTCGAAAAGGAGAAGGCCCGGGTGGTCTTCGAGAAGGAGGTGCGCAAGGGCGTCGATCCGGGGATCGTCGAGTGGGTCGGCGGCAACGTCTTCCGCACCCGCGTCTATCCGATCCCGGCCAACGGCTGCCGCACCGTAGCGGTGGAGTACGTGCGGCAGCTCGACCTCGCCGAGGGCAAGGCTCTGTACCAGCTTCCCCTGAGCTTCACCCAGGGGCTCAAGAAGCTGGGCGTGCGCATCGACGTGCCGAACAGTCAGGTGATGCCGACCATCGAGTGGGATGGCATCCCCACGCCGGTGCTCACCGTTGACGGCAACGTGCAGTTCGGTGAGCTCGTCCACGACGGCGCGCCGCTCAACGGTCGACTGATGGTCTGGCTGCCACGCAAGGGCCGGCCGGTCGGCGTCGAGCGGAGCCCAGAGGGCGAAACCCACTTCGTCATCCTCGAACCCTTGGCCACCCCGCCCGTGAACGAGCAAGGGGCGCGCGCCGTCTCCCGGGTGACCCTGTTCTGGGACATCTCCCACTCCCGCCGCGAGGCCAACCACGACAAGGTGCTCGCCGGTCTCGCCGCCTATTTCAAGGCGCTCGGCAAGGGCGCGGTCGACGTCGAGCTGGTCTTCTTTGCCAACCAGGTCATCGCGCGAAAGACCATCGCCATCACCGGCGGTGACATCGCGCCGCTCACTACGGCGCTCACGGAGGTGGCGTACGACGGCGGCACGCAGCTCGCCAGCATCTCCCCCGGGGCCCAGGACCGGGCGCCCGACGTCTACTTCCTGGTGAGCGATGGCATGTCGAACTTTGGCAAGGCCGAGCCGGTGGGCCTCGCGGCGCCCCTGTACGCGGTGTCGGTGAGCTCGAAGGTCAACAGCATCTACCTGCGCCACCTCGCCGAGAGCAGCGGCGGTGCCTATTTCAATCTGGCCCGGCAACCGGCCGAAGCGCTCACCGCCGCGGTCGCGGCCGCACCCCTGGCCCTGCTCGCGGTGGAGGTCACCTCGGGGGAGGTCGCCGAGGTGCTGCCGCCGGTCGGTCGGCCGCTGCCGGAACAGCTCAACCTCACCGGCAAGCTCATCTCGGCCCGGGCGGAGCTCGCCGTCACGATTGGATTCGCGGGTGGCGAGGTCTCCACCCACCGTTACGTGCTGAGCAGATCTCAGGCGACTCGCGGTCAGGTGTTGTCCCGGCTCTGGGCCCAGCAGAAGGCGGCGCAGTTGTCGGCCTTCCCCAAGCGCAACGCCCGCGATTTGGTAGCGCTCGGTGAGCGCTACGGTCTGGTCACGCCTGGTACGTCGCTGATCGTGCTCGAGCGCTACGAGCAATACGTCGAGCACGACATCCGTCCGCCCGCTTCCCTGCCCGAGATGCGCGCCGCCTTTGATCAACAGGTCCAACAGAAACAGGAGGCAGCCCAGCAGGATCACAAGCAGAAGCTCGAGCGCATCGTGCAGATGTGGCAGCAGCGGAT
>JAUUZB010000767.1 GCA_030590185.1 Deltaproteobacteria bacterium | reverse complement strand
TGCCCGAGGCGCTCGAGCGGATCGTGATGCGGGCGTTGTCGGTCGCGGCTGAGGATCGGTATCCGGATTTGAGCGACCTTCATCAGGAGCTCGCGAGCTTTCGCTTTTCCCTGGGTACGGCGGGGGCGGTGTTGCTCGGCAAGCTGGTGGAGGAGGTGTCGCCTAGGCCGGCGCGTGGCACTGGGGCGGTGGCGGGGCGTACGACCCAGCCTCTTCCGGGGACGAAGCCGGTTGGGGGGGTGGGGACGAAGCCGGTTGCGGCGGTGGGGACGCGACCGGGCGCGGCTGCGGGGGAGGCGGGTGCCGGTGCGGGGGAGCTCGCTCCGATGGACGTCTGGGTGGAGGTGGATGACGGTGGGGCGGATTCGGTGGCGGGTTCGGCGGGAGCGGCGGGAGCGGTGGGGCTGACGGAGCCGGCGGCGGCGGCAGTGGCGGGGCCGGTGGCGGATGATTGGAGCGATGACGGCGATCTGCCTAGTGGCATCACCGCGTCCCAGGTTGTTGCTGGCGATGATGCCGCCGCGGAGCAGGGTAGGGCGGACCTCCTCCCTGCGGAGGAGGCGTTGCAGCCGCGGTCGGGTACGGGTCGGTGGGTCTTCGCCGGCGGGGCGCTCGGCATCGCCCTGCTCATCGCCCTGGGTGTCGTGGTCGGGCCAAGGATCGTCGGGCCGTCCGATGACGAGTCCCCGGTGGACGTCTTGACGGACGCGGAGATCCAACCCAGCGTCGGGACTCTGACCGTGCGCAGCGAGCCGCCCGGGGCGGAGATCTCCATTCAAGGGGTGGCGGTCGGTCTCAAGACGCCAGCCCCGATCCCGGAACAGTCCCTCGACCAGCCGCTCCAGATTGAGCTGCGCCTCGCTGGCTACGAGGTGAGTCGCGAGGTCGTGACCCTGCGCTCAGAGCATCAGGAGCACGTGGTGGCGCTGGTGCCGGTCGTGGCGGGGCCGGCCGGTAGCATGGCGCGACCGGCGGTCGGTCCGACGAGACCGGTGGTGGCCCCGGCGGCGGAGCCCCAGGAGCGTACCGTGAAGAGGGCCCGGAAGCCGGGGCGGCTCTCGATGCGCGCCAAAGGGGGGTGGGTGCACGTTTACCTGGGGAAGAAGAAGCTGGGCACCACGCCGCTAAACGATGTCGAGATCCCGGCGGGGAATCACACCCTGCGGCTGGTGAATCCCGACCTGGGGCTCAAACGGAAGCTGGGGATCACGGTGAAGCCTGGCGAGCATCTCAAGGAGCGGGTGACGATTGAGTAGGAGCGGCGGCTCGTGTGGGCGAGCGAGCCTCGTATTCGTTTGGGCAAGGAGGAGCCGCCAGTCCCGGGGGCCTCTCGTTGGCGAACCGGCGTGCGATGATGAGTGCGGGGATAGCCGCCCAGAGGCCAAACCAGCCGAGACCCGCGAGCGAGGCTGATACTCCCGATGCGAATTTTTGGCGATTTGGTCCTTTGGCGGTCAGCCCGTGCCCTTCCGGATCCGGAGATGCGGGACTGGTGACATCTGCCGGTATTGTCAAGGGAGTATATTAAATAATGTATTCTTGATGTAAGCTCATCACTGTAGTATTCTCGAAGGATCGGCTGAGGGGAATATAATTAGAATAGCAGTATGCCGGGTTGCGCCGCGGGTCGAGGTTTGGTTTGTTGTCGATGTTTCGGAGGTTGTGCTGTGCGTGCTGTTCTGCAGCGGGTGAGCCGGGCCCGTGTTGATGTCGAGGGAGAGACCGTCGGGGAGATCGGGCAGGGCCTGTTGGTTCTGCTCGGTGTCGCCCAAGGAGACGGCGAAGCCGAGGCTGAGCTGCTGGCCAAGAAGTGCGTGGACCTGCGCATCTTCGCGGATGAGGCCGGCAAGATGAACCGCTCGTTGCTCGACGTGGGGGGAGGCTGCCTGGTGGTCAGTCAGTTCACCCTGCTCGCCGAGTGTCGCAAGGGCCGCCGGCCCTTCTTTGGTGCCGCGGAGGCGCCGGAGCGCGCCGAGGCGTTGTGCCAACACTTTGCCCAGGCCGTGCGGAGCTCGGGGGTGGAGGTGGCCAGCGGCCGGTTCGGCGCGATGATGAAGGTAGAGATCTGCAACGACGGCCCGGTGACGATCCCACTCGACACCGAGGAGCTACGCGCCCCAAGGCGGGGGAGCTAAGAGAACGCGTGTAGGGTGTGGCTGCGGGAGACGCGCAGCGGCTCCCGCAGCCCCGCAGCAGACGCCGGAGGCGGCTGCGAAGGGAGCGGAGCGAGACCGCAGGGCTCGCGCAGCGCGCAGGGAGACCGCAGGGCTCCCGGAGCCGCCGAAGGAGACGCCGCCAGGCGGCTCCGCAGGCGCCCCAAAAGAGGAAGAGGAAGAGGAGTCCCAAGAGAGCCGGCAGAACCTACCCCGTACGCCCCATCTCCCGATCCCGATTCCGCAAGAGCGCAAACTCCACCAACCGCTGAACCAGCTCCGCGTACGGCACCCCCGCGTGCTCCCAGAGCTGGGCATACATCGACAGCGGCGTGAACCCCGGCATGGTGTTGACCTCGTTGAGAAACAGCCGGTCATCCTCGGCGCGGTAAAAGAAGTCGACCCGCGCGAGCCCGGCGCAATCGAGCACCTGAAATGCCCGCAGCCCGGTGTTTTGGATGCGCGTGACGAGCTCCGGGGGGATGTCCGCGGGGACGTGTAGACCAGCGCGCCCGTCGGTGTATTTGGTCTCGTAGGTGTAGAAGTCGCTGTCGAAGGTGATCTCGCCGATGGAGCTGGCGACCGGCTCGTCGTTGCCGAGGATGGCGACCTCGAGCTCGCGAACGTTGGTGAGGCCATGGTCCACGATGACCCGGCGGTCGAAGCGCAGGGCCTCCTCGATGCCGGCGATGAGCTGAGTCTCGTCGGTGGCGCGGCTGACGCCGACCGAGGAACCCATGTTGGCAGGCTTGACGAACCAAATAGGACCGAGGGGCGCGCAGCGGGCGATGGCGGCGGCGCGGTCACGGGTGAATTCGTGGCGGGTGATCAGCTCGCTGTTGATTTGGGGGATGCCGGCGTCTCGCAGCACCGCCTTGCACATCACCTTGTCCATGCAGAGGCTGCTGGCGAGTACCCCGGAGCCGACGTAGGGGATGTTGGCGAGCTCGAGCATGCCCTGGAGGGTGCCATCCTCGCCCATGGGGCCGTGGATCAGGGGGAAGACGACGTCGTAGCCCTCGGTGACCTGGGCCCGGCGCAGGGTCGAGTCGCCACCGCTGGTGGCCTTGCCATCGGTGAGCGCTTTTCGGCTCTCGGCGGGGGTGAGCCATTTGCCGGCGCGGGTGATCACCACGGTGGTGGCGGCGATGGGGGTGCCCTCCACGGCGTCTAGCAGGGAGCGGGCGGAGGTTAGGGAGACCTCGTGCTCTTCGGATTGGCCACCGGCTAGGACGAGAACGCGGGTTGTTGCCATGGCCGCAGCTTACACCTGGCGGCGGGCGGCGCAAATTTGGGGGTCGCAGGGTTCAACGTTGGTCATGGGGACTTCGCGTTCAGGCGCTGAGTGGCGCCAAGGTCCCGGAAACAAGGACCTTGCCGGCTCTCGCCTCGGTCCTTCGCTGGATTGATCAGGCACGAAGGGCCCCAGCGGTTGATTTGTCAGGGGTCAACGCTACATTCCATTGACGCTGAACGCATG
>JAUUZB010000261.1 GCA_030590185.1 Deltaproteobacteria bacterium | reverse complement strand
GTCCTACTCATTGTTAACCTCCAACCAGAGTCATCAACGACAACGGCATACGTGGGCATACGACAGACCCCAGTTGTCTACACGATAAGCACCCGTCTGTTAATGTATAAAATTATGCGCTCTTTACACACATAGTAGACAGATAGGCGACATGTCGTTGCTGGTGGCACAGCGTGAGAGAGAAGCTCACACTTGCCTACAATGTAGGGGAATGGAGTACCCTACCGATCGTCACCCTCCGCCTCAACCGGCGGCTCACCCTCAGCACCCTCCCCTTCCGGTGCCGCCGGATCCTCCTTGGGCGGCCGGCAGTACATCGGGCGATCCTCTTCTTTGGCGTCCTCTTTGCCCTCGGCGTCCACAGCGGCCTCCCCAACCGCGGGCGCGTCGCCCGCCCGGGTGACCTCGGACTCCGGCGCCGCCTCGGGCTCCGGCGCCGCTTCACCGTCGGCCGGCGTCCCGTCCCCGGCGCCCTCCTCACCCTCGACCGGATCCGGCGCCGGCTCGACGTAGGGATCCTGACCCGGCTCACAGGCCGGCAGCCGGACGTGGCCGGGGCAGGGCATCCACACCCCGGCCTGGGCCGTGACCTCGACATAGATGCGCAGGTAGTCGCCGTGGGCAAAGACATCCCTGATCTTGATGTTGGAGACGTCGGTACGCACGCAGCCGGTCTCGTCGCCAAACAGCGTGTCGGCGGAGAGCTTCTCCCGCACCGCGACCAAGCGCGCGCCGATGTCGAGGCGCAGCGCCTTGCGGACTTTGTCGCGGATCATGTCGCGACCCAGGGCGGCCACCAGCCCGAGCAGGAAGCTGTTGGTGTCGACCGTCGGCTCGATGTCCGGCACGGTCAGGTGATTGTCGACGATGGTCGGGCTACCACCAAAGTAGATGTCACCGTCGAGGCCCACGCCCTTGGCCTCGCCGCCGAGGTGGACCTTGAGGACCAGCTTGCCCTCGGAGGAGAAGACCTCGGGTTGATCGATGTAGAGCTCCGGCGCGTCGTCCGGGGCCGGATAGAGGCGGCCGTCGGTAAAGGCGAGCGTCATCGCCTTTTGCAACTCGTCATAGCGCGCCGCTATTGGGATGGTGATCTTGAAAGCACCGGTGGGCAGCGCCACCACGTTGGCCAACGGCGGCGGGGCCTTGGGGATGGGCGGCGGGGCGCAGGGGATGGTCACCGACGGCGAAACGGTGATGGCGATGTCCTTTTCGAAGCCGCCAGCGAGCACCGTCGGGGCCGCCTCGATGCCGGAGAGTTTGAGCGCCACGCAACCGGAGGCATCGCCGAGGGGCAGCGGGATCGGCTCGGCGAGCTTGGCGTAACCCTCCTGGACCATCGGCGCCAGATCGTAGGCGAAGTCGTCGAGCTGCTTTTTCATCTCGGTCTTCACCACGGCGAGCACGCCGAGGAACAGGTTGGCGGCGCGCATCTTCATGTCGGCCGCCGCGATGTCGATCTCGGCGTCCTGCATGCGGACTTTGTAGTCGCTGGTGATCACCGGCCTGCCCTTGAGGGTCAGCGCAAAGGCGACGCTCTGCCGACCGATGAACGGCAGCTCGAGGCCGATCTCGAGCTCCGCCTCGGCCACGAGCTTCTCGTCCTCGATGCGGAACTCGATCGGGCCGCGCTCGAAGAAGTACTTGCGCTTGCCCGCTTCATCGAGG
This sequence comes from Deltaproteobacteria bacterium, assembly GCA_030590185.1. The sequence goes on along the minus strand of JAUUZB010000261.1, from coordinate 4,708 downwards.
GCGCCTTCGCCGGTGGCGGGCAGGGCGGTGTCGAGCAAGGCGCTGAGGCCCTCGGTGGTGGCGCTGATGTGCATCGTCACCTTGGCCGGCTCGAGCTCGACCATCGGGGGCCCCGGCTCGAGCGACGGCCGAGAGGGGTAGATCGGACCGGCTACGCAGCCGGCGAGGGTTCCGAGGGAGGCTACCAGGGCGAGGAGGGGGAGCTTGGTGGTCCGCATGGGGCGAACCATAATCGAGGATCTGAGTTTGGATAAAGGTCGGCGGCGTTCAGCGCCCTGGCGCGAATTGGGGGTCGATGAAGCGCTCGTAGCACACCGGGCAGATCGAATGACTGGTGTGCTCCGGCACCCGCTCCACCCAGGCAGGCACCCAGTCCCAGGCCGTGGGTGAGGCGACGCGGCGCACCCGGCGGCAATAGCTGCACATCGCAATGAGCCCGTGCGAGTCCACATAGTCAGCGAGGCTTGGTGCTCGGGGATCCCGCCGCTCGCCGCCGTGGGGCTGCTGGACCCGCAGGGTGTTGACGAACAACAACCCGTCACCGCGACCGAGCGGGAGGACCTCTTGATGGTAGACGCAGAAATCGGCGTCGCTGGAACACTCGAAGTCGTGGCTCCAGGCCTCCCGGGAGCTCAGGATCCGCCGCCACTCCTGCTCGTAGTGCGGGCGGGGCTCACCGAAGATGCCGTCGGGGAGATAGCAGCCGAGCCCAAAACGCTCGAGCAAGCTCTCGCCCCCGCCGTTGGCGCGCGCAAAGTCCACCCAGGCGGGGTTGACGTAGCGCAGGCGCAGGTCCGCCGAGACCGCGTAGACCGACCCCGGTTCCTTGTCGAGGGTCTCAATTCTAAACGGTCGAAGAAATGCTACGAAACTGCGGTCGATGCGCTCCACTGCTGCCCACCAACCCCCACCTGTCTAACGGCACATGGGCCTGCGCTGGTTAGTCCCAGCGGGCCTCGGAGGCTCGCGCCGGCAACCGGTTGGAGCTCAGGAGTCGTTCGGGTAGCGCGGCAACTCCCGCAACAGCTCGGCGGGGGTGTCGCGCTGCTCCGGGGCCAGGGCGCGCTCGAGCTGAAGGGAGAAACGCAGGGCGCTCGCGACTTCGACGTGCAAGCAGGCGTCCTGCTCGCGCAGGGCGTCGAGCTTTTCGATGCGGGCGTCGTCGCACAACTCGATGACGTCTTGGATCTCGGGCGGATCGAGCCGGCCGTCACGGTCGTCGTCGATGCCCACAAAGACCAGCTTGCCGCCGGTTGGGCAGGTAACGTCTGGGAAGCGCTCGGTGATCTCGGTGAGCACTGACCGGGCGCGGCATTCTGGCAGGACCTTGAGGTACTGCAACAGCTCTGGGCGCAATGGATTATTGGCGCCGGAGCCGGCGAGATCGGCCGGGGTGCTGGTCCACAGGGCGCAAGCCAAGGAGGCGATGATGATCGATGCGTTCACGGACCCACTTATATAGATCCAACCCCGGTTTGTATACCTCCCGGGATCACGCTAACGGCGCGAGCTCAAAGGCAAATTACGATTGTTGCGAGTCGACGATCCGATGAGGATACGTAAAGACGGTCGCCCGGGTCTCGCGCACGAAACCGCACAGGGTGATCCCGCAACGCTCAGCCACCTCGAGGGCCAGGGAGGTCGGCGCCGAGATGGCCGCGATCAACTCGATGCCCGCCCGGGCGCACTTGCCCACCAACTCCAGGCTGACCCGGCCGGAGAGCACCACCCCGCGACCGGCGGCCGGAATGTCCGCGAGCAGGCACTTGCCGATCGCCTTGTCGAGGGCGTTGTGGCGACCGGTATCCTCGGCGCAGGAGACCACCTCGCCGCTGGCGTCAAACAGACCAGCGGCATGGGTGCCACCGCAGGCGCTGAACAGGATCTGTTTGTCGCGGACACAGCGGGTCGCGGCCCGTAGGGCTCGGGCCTCGACGCGCAGACGGTCACCCACCTCGGGCAGGGCCGCGATCCGGGTGTCGAGGTGCTCGCTGCCGCAGGCGCCGCAGGAGGAGGTGATCAGTAGATTTCGGCCCGGCTCACCGATGCCGGTGGTCGGGCTATGGAGTCGCACCCGCATTACGTCCGGGTGCTCGTCGCAGGGCTCGAGGCGGGCGACCTCCTCGAGCCGCTCGATGATCCCCTCCGAGAGGAGAAAACCGGTGACCAACGCCCGCGCGTCGTTGGGGCTGCACAGCAGGGTGAAGGCGTCGATGCCGTCCACGTCGATGGTGAGGGCGTGCTCGCGCACCACCCCGACCTCCTCGGAGACGCGCTCGCCGGCCTCCTCGGCGGTGGAGATCCGCACGGCCGGTACCTGCGCGACGCTCGCTGGTTCAGACTCGTCCATGGAGGCGGGAGTGTAACGTAGCACTCCCGCACCGGCAACGCGGGCCACCGGCAACACGGACCAATGGCGTACCAACAGCGCGTCGACAAGCCACGGGTCCGATGCTACCCTCCCGCGACACCCGCCCCGAGCAGAAACGAGCAGTCCCCATGACCGACGAGAAGCACTCCGCCACCGCACAGCTGATGGTCGAGGTCGACGTGGAGCGCTGCTCCCTATGCGAGTACTGCGCCAAGCACTGCCCCACCGATGCCCTGCGCATCGAAAGATCCGCCAACCAGCTGCGCCTGTTCTTCACCCCGGCGACCTGCCCGGGCTGCGAGGGCGAGCAAACCTGCGAGACGGTCTGCCCCGAGGAGGCGGTGCGCCTGGTGCCGGCGGCCGCCGATCAACCGCTCGCGGACGAGTTGCTCCTCGCCGAGGGTAGCCTGGTCCACTGCACCAACTGCAAGGAGGGCTTCGCGCCCCTGCGCAAGCTCGAGACCCTCACCAACAAAGGGCAAACCAAGCACGACATCGACCGCGAGCTGTGCCCGGTCTGCCGGCGCAAGCAGCTGGTGGTCCGCTTCATCGAAGACAAGCGAGCCCCGGGGAGCAAGGCGGTCTACCGGTCAACGACCGAAATCCTGCGCAAGGCGGGGTATGAAAATCTCGCCAAGGTCACCGAGGACGGCGGGCGCTGAGCGGGGAGGCTGGCGTTCTGGGCTTTCCCTTGCTATTTGGGCCTACTTTCCGGCCCCCGGACCCCGTTCCGGGCGGATCCCCGGGAGATCGCCGCGGAAGGAGACAGGACGGAGATGCCGGGCCCTAAATCGCTAGAGCTGTTCGAGGCGGAGCAAGACCACATCGCCGCCGGGCTGCAGAGCATTGGCCTGCGCAGCCAGATGGTGTTGGACCACGGCTCTGGCGCTACCCTCACCGACGTCGACGGCAACACCTACATCGACTTCGTCGCCGGCGTGTGCGTTGCAAGCCTCGGCCACGCCCACCCTGACTACGTGGCGGCGCTCAGCGAGCAGGTGGCGCGCATCTCGGTCGGCAGCCAGACTACCGAGAACCGGCTGCGTTTCCTCGAAACCCTCACGCCGCTGCTGCCCGGGGACCTCTCCAAGGTTCAGCTCTATTCGAGCGGCGCCGAGGCGGTGGAGGCTGCGGTCCGTCTGGCCAAGAGCCACACGAAAAAATACGAGCTGGTCACCTTCTCCGGCGGGTTCCACGGCAAGACCAACCTGACCATGGCGATGTGCAGCGGTGACCTGCGCTACGGCCTCGGACCGTTCGTGCCCGGCGTGCACATCCTGCCCTACGGCGACTGCGATCGTTGTCCGGTCAAGATGCAGTACCCGGACTGCGGCATCGCCTGCCTCGACATCGGCCGCGAGCAATTGAAACGCCAGAGCGGCGGGGCGGTTGCCGCCTTCGTGCTCGAGCCGATGCAGGGTACGTCCGGAAACGTCATCCCACCCGCCGAGTTCATCCGCGGCGTCTGGGAGATGGCCAAGGAATTCGACGCCCTGGTGGTCGCCGACGAGATGATCACCGGCTTCGGTCGCACCGGCAGGCTGTTCGGCGTCGACCACTGGGACCTGGTCCCGGACATCCTCGTGCTCGGCAAGGGCATCGCCTCCGGCTACCCGCTCTCCGCGGTCGCCTTGAACGACGAGCTCAACCGGGCAGAGCCATTCGCCAAACCCTCTGGCAGCTCCTCGAGCTACGGCGGCAACCCCTTGGCCTCGGCCGCGGCGCGGGTGACCCTCGACGTCATTCTCCGCGACGGCCTGGTGGAGAACTCCCGGCGCATGGGCGAGATCATGGTCGGGCGGCTCCAGGAAATGTCCGGGCGCTACCCGTTCCTGACCAACGTGCGCGGCCGCGGCCTGATGGTCGGCGCCGATTTGATCGACCCCAAGAGCGGCGAGCTGCTCGGCAAGGACCACACCGAGAAGCTCTTCCAGGCGGCCCTCAAACGCGGTCTGCTGGCCTTCGTCTACGCGCCGCGCATCCGGCTCAACCCGGCGCTGCTCATCGACGAAACGCTGCTCAACCAGGGGCTCGACATTCTCGACGAGTCCTTCGCCGTGGTGGCCGAGGCGCTCTGAGGGAGCGCCGAGCCCCCGGATTGAACGCGAAACCTGAGCGAAGAGGATTCCCCCGTGAAAGGTGCAATCGTTGGTTTTGGCTTCATCGCCGGCAAGGGACACCTACCCGGTTATCTCGAAGACGCGGGGATCGACATCGTCGCCATCGCCGACGTCACCCCCGCCCGCTTGAAGCTCGCCCAGGAGACCATCCCGGGGGTACGGACCTACCCGGATTACCAGTCATTGCTAGAGGGCGAGTCGGAGCTCGACTTCCTCG